>JAHIOG010000350.1 GCA_018895675.1 bacterium | reverse complement strand
GGTCTTAGCTGCTTTACATGGAGAAATAATAGAAGGAATAAATATCTTGGTAATACTAAGCTCAAAGATCGCACTATGATGCACTAATCTGTCAATAGCCGCAGCTGTAGTCATTGAGCTTTCCTCCACAGATTAGTCCATTTGAAAAATTTATTAAAGAATCAATTTTGTAGATAAAAGAAGAAATGCTTTGCTAAACATATTTCTCGTCGAGAAAAGGATTGACAGAATGACAAAATTAAGCCCGTATACCCGTTCAGTATACCCCGGAATTGATTTTATCGACGGGAAATAATATCGGTATCCTAATTCCCAAGCTGGATACGGGGGTTCGATTCCCCTCACCCGCTCAAAGTCGTAATTGGATAACTTACATTTCTTACGTCATTGCAGGTTTGGCTTTTATTGTAAACAACTCATTCCCCTCGAAGAGATGTCTTTGACACAAGCCCCAGCTTGGGAATGCCAGCGAAAGACGTGTAAGACGTAATGGTTATTTGGAACCTGCCTTATGAAATAGTTTAAATCTTTGAAAGAGAAAAACCCTGATGAAATAGTTTCGCAAGCTTAACATTTCATAGGGTAAACTAATTTAAAATTTATCCCGCATTTTGAACGCCATGTTTGTAAAGGCATAGATGAAATGTACATCTTGCCTGCCTGCTCCAGAGGGATTCAGGCGGGCAGGGATGTCGTCCCTATATTTACTATTGAAGTTGTATGTGATAAATGGCGAAATTAGCCACACGATTTTTGAATAATATCAGAAGAAAAACAGAGCAAAATAAAAATCCATAAATTCTAACAATATATACATGATAAAAATTATCTCAGTAAAGAATGGAAGCAGGGCTGATGTTGTCGGTATTCGTGCTAACGATTATTTAACCTCGCTCAACGGTCATGAAATTAATGATCTCCTGGATTACCATTTCTGCCAGGCTGAAGAAAATCTGACTATTACATTTAGCCGTAATAAATCACAACAACAGGTGGCGATACAAAAAACATTCGATGAGGACCTGGGAATTGAAGTAGCTGGTTTGCGCGTTAGAGCCTGTTCGAATAATTGTATATTCTGCTTTATCAAACAGAATCCTCCGGGAATGAGGCAAGCGATATATTTCTGTGATGAAGATTATCGTTATTCATTTCTCTACGGGAGTTACATTACATTAACCGATCTAAATAATAAGGAACTATCCCGCATCGTCGAACAGCGCCTATCACCGCTGTATATTTCGGTTCATGCCACCGACCCGGATGTTAGAAAATCAATATTTCGGTTCAGATCCGATGATCGTTTAATGGAGAAAATAGACTATTTACACCGGAACCGGATAGAACTACATACTCAGATCGTGCTTGTGCCCGGGATGAACGACGGAGAAATTCTTAAGAAAACGATTACCGATCTATATAGATTCAGGGATTCAATAAAAACACTGGCGCTTGTGCCGGTGGGTTTGACAAGACATCGAAAAAAATTGCCGCATTTAAATCCCGTGACAAAAGAATTGGCAAGTGAGCTGGTGCATCGCTCCGAATGTTGGAACCGCCGATATAGGAACAATGAAGGCGATCCGTTTGTCTACTTATCCGATGAATTTTATCTGCTGGCGAATCAGCCGTTTCCAATCGCCGGTCACTATGGTCCCTATTACCAGGTTGAGAATGGTGTGGGATTATGCCGGCAACTGATTGATTCTGTGAAACAACAGCGTCAGGATTTCCCGAAAACTTTGTCAAAACCAAAGAGGATCGGGTTTATCACGGGCAAATTGGCGGAACCGTTATTGTGTGATTATCTGTTGCCTTATTTGAATATGATCGCTAATCTTACGGTTGAGATACTGACGGTGACGAATCACTTTTTCGGCGAAACAGTCACAGTATCAGGACTATTGACCGGGCAGGATATTGTTGAACAATTTCCTAAATCGTTAAAATATGATTTGATCTTTTTACCACCGAGGTGTATAAATGAAGACGGGTTGCTTTTGGATGATATGACTCCGGAGGATATAGGAAAAGCGGTCGGGAGCCCGGTTTTAGTTGGAAGTGATGATATAGTCGAGATGGTGACCCATGGCGAAACGTGATCCTATAGTTGCAATAATCGGACGACCCAATGTCGGCAAGTCCACACTGTTTAACCGAATTGCTCAAAAACGCAAATCGATTGTTCATCCGCAGGCAGGAATCACTCGCGATAGAGTATATGAGACTGTTACCTGGACCGGAAGGCAATTCACATTGATTGATACCGGAGGTTATGTCCCCGAGAGCCTGGATACGATGGAAAGCGCAATTCGTGCTCAGATTCAACTGGCTATTGAAGAAGCGGATCTCATCCTGTTTATGGTTGATGCGTATGATCTGCTTATGCCGATGGATAATCAAATCGCGGAGTTACTACGAACTTTCAGTAAGCCCATATTGCTGATAGCCAACAAATGTGATGACGAAAAGAGAGAACAACACCGGTACGAGTTTTTCGGATTGGGGTTTGGTGATGTAATCCCGATATCGGCACAAAACGGAAGGCGGATCGGTGATCTGTTGGATTTGATCCTGGAAAATTTACCTAATGAGGCTCCTGCTGAAAAGGAAGGACCCGATCATTTACGGCTGGCAATTGTCGGAATACCCAATGTCGGAAAATCATCAATTGTTAATGCCATTCTGGGAGTTGATAAATTAATCGTCACCGATATTCCGGGGACTACAAGGGATTCCATCGATTCGGAGGTAAAAAATCACGGACAGTCGATTACCATTATTGACACGGCAGGTCTCCGGAAAAAGAGGCGCATTAAGGATAATATTGAATTTTACAGTAATATTCGCACCGACCGTGCAATCGATCGTTGTAATGTTGCTGTCGTGGTAATTGATGCCGTGAAAGGGTTTAACCGACAGGATGCGACAATTGTTCGTTCGATCATTGATCGCAAGAAGGGTATGGTAATCGCGATAAACAAATGGGATCTCATTGAAAAGAATTCGAATACCATGAAGAATTACCAGATTGACATTACTGAGATGTTTTCAGAATTGTCCCATTATCCTATGATCTTCATATCAGCATTGACCAAACAACGGATCGGGCAGATATTGGATACGGCAAATGACGTATATGTCTCGGGTAAACAACGAATTACCACTAATGCGTTAAACAAATATTTTCAACATGTCATCGACTATACACCGCCTCCGGCTGTCCAGGGGAAATATATCCAGATCAAATATGTTACTCAGGTGAAAAAAGAACCTCCCGTGTTTGTATTTTTCTGTAATGATCCTAAAGGTATCAAGGAGGAATATCGACGCTTTCTTGAAAACAGATTACGTAAACAATTTGGATTCAAAGGTGTTCCGGTGACCCTGTTATTCCGGCAGAAATAGACTATGAAAAATATTTATAGAATAATTTTGTTATCTTGTCTAATATGTTTTCCGGTAATGGGAAAAGATTCCTTTACGGCGATTAAAGAATATATTGATTCCGGTACTGCCGACCATCGGTATCAACCCACTACTTCAACAAGTGAAGTATTGGCAATTAAATCTGTAATGATCCATCCTGAACATCGGGAAAAAATATTGGGAAAAGCCCAATTCAGCAGACCGATATTGGATAAGAACTATATTAGCGTTGACGGTCATTTTAAAATCCACTATACCACCTCAGGATATCATGCGGTCGATACAATTTCAACTCATGTACCCGGTGTGCCTGATTGGGTCTGGGAAACGGCTGAAACCGCTGAATATGCCTACAGATTGCTGGTGGATACTCTCGGATTTGACCCGCCGCCTCAGGATAATTACGACGGACCGGAGGCGGATATCTATATCCAAAATTATGCCGGTAGCGCCTATGCATATACATATCCCGAAGATCCCATTACCTCCACAGCCGATCAACCCTACGATTACACATCCTATATGGTTATTGATAATGATTATAAGGAAATCGGATATAACAGCAATGGAGTTGATGGCTTACACGTAACCGTTGCTCATGAATATTTTCATATGATCCAATTAGGATACAACTGGTGGGAATCCAACGGATTACCCGGAGTGTCCTCCAGTAGGGGCGATCAATATTTTTTTGAATGGTCATCCACCTGGTTTGAAGAACGGGCATATCCCGAAGTAAATGATTATATACAATATATTACAGCATTTTTCTATCGACCGACGGATTATCTCTGGGCTTCAAGCTACGAATATGCGATGGGACCATTCCTCTATTTTCTCCAGGATATATACGATGATGAGCTGCTTATTCGTAAGATATGGGATAAAATTAAGCGCCAATACGCCTTTCAATCGTTGACTGAGGTAATCGAAGAAAAAGGCTGTGATATTGCCATAAATTATAATGACTTTGTGAGAGCCTGTTATTATACCGGTTCACGCTACGATGAAAATTATGCGGTGTCACCCGATGCCGCCGGTTTTCCGGAATTAATTATTCCTACGGCAAATAGCGGTGTTTTGGAAGAAAATCTGTCCTTCGTGAATACCGTTAAACCCTTTGCGACCCAGCCGTTTATGATTTCATTTGAAAATAACCAGTATGTCGGACTCGAAATAACACCATCAAAACACGACGTATTTATTGGGAGTTATCTGATTGACAAATCAGCCTCTACGGATACCCATCGGCAGTTTGGAACAGATAGGGATGTATTTGTTGGCGAAACCCGCTATAACGATCAGTTGATGATCTTAATGACAAACAGTTCGATTGATTCAATCTATCATCTCGATCTGCAGGTTAATAAATTGACGGATACTCTGAATATATCATCGAAAATATTATCAATTTACGCCAATCCGTTTTCATGGCAACAACAAAAGCCCCTGACTATTGAGTTTCAATTGGGTCATTTTACGAATAATCTATCGGTAAATATCTTTAACCTGATCGGGCAACGAGTTTACAGGCAGCACCTGAATGTTTATGACTATAATCCCGGTAAGAATGACATTCAAATTCCCGCAGATGTATTTAGGTCAAATAATCTAAGTTCGGGCATTTATTTATTACAGATAGTAACTGACCGAAAAAGAATTACGAAGAAATTTACATTATTGAACTAACTGCCAATACCCTTCGTGAATTATCAAATTAAACGTACAAAAGAATTTTCTCAAAAGATCAAGGGTTCCAAGTTCATCGGCAGAGCTTACCCGGTGGAATCCCGTGAGTCGGCTAGATCCATCATCAAAGTTGTTGAAGATGAACACCGCAAAGCAACTCACGTATGCTGGGCGTATCGGATACTACAGAAGGGCGAAAGTCTCGGCTATTGCTCCGATGCAGGGGAACCGCATGGATCAGCAGGTCCGCCGATACTGGCTGCGATTGAGGGACGCCAACTGGTCAATACATTATGTGTGGTAATACGCTATTTTGGCGGTACAAAATTAGGGATCGGCGGGTTGATCCGAGCTTACGGAGGAACAGCGGCAGAGGTTCTGGAACAAGCCGAAAAAAAATCCTTTATAGGGACGATCAATCTCGCAATACAGGTGTCAATAAATGATTATTCGGATCTAATGAGGATTTTGCGGAAGTATCGTTTATCAGTTCAACCGGAATTCAGTTCCGAATCAGTAACTGTAAAGATACAAACTACTCCCGGTGATCTGGATCGACTACAGAACGATGTCCGGTCAATATCGTCGGCAATTCTGAAGAACGAGTAATATTTTTAAAAAAAAATATCCTGCAATGGTAGGATGTTTTTAGAACCGTAATCATCACGGTGGGCACCTCTCGAACGGCTCAAGTTTCCTCGACATGGAGGCATGCTTTCCACGCCCGAAGCCCGGCTCCCATATTTTAGGTGTTGGTTCTAAAAATATAGGTTACACCATTGCAGGATAAATTTCAAAGATCTCTACTTTCAATATACTTCCAATAGATGTTATGGTCAAGGCAATTTTGTAAAAAT
>JAHIOG010000349.1 GCA_018895675.1 bacterium | reverse complement strand
CATTAACAATCAAAATGGACGGAAAACATGGCATTGCCGTTATTTACAAAGGGAAAGATACCTGATAGCAAATTCTATTTAGAGTCTATCCGTAATGTCGGTTTTTTCGATAAATGGAAACTTGACTTAAGGCGATAGTCTTGAGTTAAGTTGATTTATTTCAATGAGTTAGAAAACTTAAGTCAAGTCAGCTAAAGCAAACTTAACTCAAGATTTCATAGTTTACGGACAGACACTATTTATATTCAGATACATTAAAAAAGGGCTGCTCAATTGAACAGCCCTTTATTAACTAAATCAGATTACGTGATTATACACAGCCCTGAGCGATCATGGAATCTGCGACTTTGATAAAGCCGCCAATATTGGCGCCTTTTACGTAGTTGATAAAATCACCGTCTTTGCCATATTTTACACAGGTTTCATGAATACTAACCATAATGCTGTGTAATTTGCGATCCACTTCTTCGCGTGTCCAGGACAAACGCATACTGTTCTGGCTCATTTCCAAACCGGAGACAGCAACACCACCGGCATTGGCGGCTTTTCCGGGAGCGTATAATAATTTATTGTTCAACAGCACTTCGATGGCTTCCGGTGTACAAGGCATATTGGCGCCCTCACATACACATATACAACTGTTTTTCACGAGATTTTCCGCATCTTCTTTATCCAGTTCGTTTTGCGTTGCACAGGGCAGGGCAATATCCACATCCACCTCCCAGGGACGTTTACCCTGGATGAATTCCGCGCTATCAAATTTGGAAGCATACGGCGCAACCACATCATCATTAGTGGCTCGTAACTCCAGCATATAGTCGATTTTTTCTCCGGAAACACCATCCGGATCATAGATATAGCCATCCGGTCCTGACAGGGTAACCACCTTACCGCCCAGGTCATTTACTTTAAGCGCAGCGCCCCAGGCAACATTACCAAAGCCGGAGATTGCCACACGCTTGCCCTTAAACGATTCTCCGCAAGTTTTCAACATTTCTTTGGCAAAATAGACACACCCGAACCCGGTTGCCTGCGGACGAATCAGACTACCGCCCCAGTTCAGACTTTTACCGGTTAAAACACCGGTGAATTCATTTTTCAGTCGTTTATACTGTCCAAAAAGATAACCTATCTCACGAGCACCGACGCCGATATCTCCTGCAGGAACATCAGTGTTGGGTCCGATATGGCGGAAAAGTTCAGTCATAAAGGATTGACAGAAACTCATGACTTCATTGTCGGACTTTCCCTTTGGATCAAAATCAGAACCACCTTTGCCACCACCCATAGGAAGGGTTGTAAGACTGTTTTTGAATACCTGTTCAAAACCCAGGAATTTCAAAATTCCCAGATTTACGGAAGGATGAAAACGCAGACCACCTTTGTAAGGTCCGATGGCAGAGTTGAACTCGATACGGTAACCACGGTTGATCTGGATGTCACCACGATCGTCTCTCCAGGGTACCCTGAATATGATGGTACGTTCCGGTTCAATGATCTGCTCTAAAATTTTGTGATGCTGATAAACCGGATTTTCCTGTACAAAATCCCATAGAAATTCAACCACTTCATGCACGGCCTGATGAAATTCTTTTTCGGCGGGATTCTTCGCTACGACCATCTGCATGAAATCTTCAACGGATGTGTAATTCATATATTCTCTCCTTTTCTGTTTAATATTTTCACTCATTTTTACCTGTAGCCTAAGCTTATAAATCCCATAACATCAATTTGCAAGCAGACAATTGCAAATTATATACCACAGCTTACTATATAATTTACTATCTGCAACCTGAATGTTATAACAGTTTCCTGAATATTTTACTCATCGGATAACTGTCTATATCGATGTATTTTCTATGTTCTCTCTTTTGAAAATTGATATATTTTACGCAACAAATTATTACTTTTAATTGAAAAAACTTTGCCAGTTATGAGAAAAACAACACCAATCAGAATTCATAAAACCTTACATTTTTGCGGCTGAGTAGTTACATCAGATCAATGAATACCCACTATTCATTTCCGGTTTTCCAAACGCCGGTTTTTAAATACTCATCAATCGACTTAGCTGCAACACGTCCGTCTCCCATCGCCAATATAACCGTTGCAGAACCTCTAACGATATCACCACCTGCAAAAACTCCTTTTTTGGATGTCCTTCCCGTTTTGAGATCGGCAATAATGTTTCCCCATTTGTTACATTTCAGATCCGGAATAGTCTGAGAAATTAGTGGATTTGAGCCATTGCCAATTGCAACAACACCCAGATCAATGTCAAAAAGAAATTCGGAACCTTCAATAGGGATGGGTCTTCTGCGACCTGAAGCATCGGGTTCCCCCAACTCCATACGAATGCATTTTGCCTGTTTTACCCATCCGTCATCGTCACCAATGTATTCAATAGGAGCTGTTAGTAAATGGAATTCTATCCCTTCTTCTTTTGCATGTTGAATCTCCTCATCCCTGGCAGGCATTTCTTTTTCAGTGCGACGATATAACACAATTGCTCTCTCTGCTCCGAGTCTCTTTGCTGTCCTAACGGAATCCATTGCCACATTTCCGCCACCAACAACAACTACCTTTTTAGCTCTTTTAACAGGTGTATCTGCATTAGGAAAATCGTAAGCCTTCATAAGGTTAACACGGGTCAAATATTCATTTGCTGAATATATACCATTCAAATTTTCACCAGGAATATTCATAAACCAGGGCAAGCCGGCTCCTGCTCCAATGAATATCGCATCGTACCCCTCTTTATTTAGTAATTCATCAACGGTAAGAGTCTTTCCAACGATGAAATTTTTAACGAATTTTACACCTATTTTTTCAAGGTTGCCGATTTCCTTTTTTAATAGAGCTTTAGGTAATCGGAATTCAGGAATACCATAAACAAGAACGCCACCTAATTCATGAAGAGCTTCATATATAGTAACATCATATCCCCATTTGATAAGGACACTGGCACAAGTTAAACTAGCAGGACCACTTCCCAAAAGCGCAACCTTTTTTCCATTTTTGGGAAGTACTTTAGGCATCTCGAACTTTCTGTGTGCCATATCATAATCAGCAGCAAACCTTTCCAGTCTGCCGATAGATACAGGTTTATACTTTTTCCCCAGTATGCAAGTAAGTTCGCATTGAACTTCCTGAGGACAAACACGTCCGCAAACAGCGGGTAAGAGATTGTCTTCTTTGATAATATCAATAGCACCAAAAAAATCTCCGTCCGATATCTTAGAGATAAATTTCGGAATGTCAATATTTACAGGACATCCGTCAATACATACTGGTTTTTTACACTCAATACATCTAATAGCTTCGAGCATTGCAGTTTCTTCATCGAAACCGAGATTGACCTCATTAAAATTAGAACGCCTTTCAACAGCATCCTGCTCTGGCATCACCTGCCGCGGGATAGCCATTTTTTCTTTCTTCGTGAGTTCTAGTTTCTTTTTAATAAGTTCTTCTATTTTGGACACATCATTTCCTTTTACTTGAAAATTATATTTTTACTTTTTTTATTTCTTTACCAAGTTTACACTCTTCTTCAAATTTTTTAAGAGAAGTCTTTTCTTCATCACTGTAAATTTTCTGTCTATTTTCCAATACATTAAAATCTACCTGATGACCATTGAACTCAGGACCGTCAACGCACACAAAAACGGTTTTTCCTCCAACAGTGGCTCGACATCCACCACACATGCCTGTAGCATCAATCATTATGGAATTTAAAGAAACCATAGTGGGGATATTCAAGGGACGGGTCATTTCTGACACAGCCTTCATCATTGGTAGAGGACCAATAGCTAAAATAAAATCTATTTTTTTTCCTTCATCCAAAAGTTCCTGAAGCGCATGAGTAACAAAACCTTTTTTACCGTATGAACCATCGTCTGTGGTTATAATAACTTCATTAGTACGGTCTGCCATTTCTTTTTCAGTGATAACAAGATCCCTGGTTCTTGCCCCTATAATTGAAATTACTTCATTGCCAGCCTCCTTAAGTGCTTTAGCAATAGGTAAAGCTTCCGCTGTACCAACTCCTCCACTAATGCAAACAACTCTTCCATACTTTTCTATGTGAGTGGGTTTACCTAAAGGACCAGCTAGATCATAGATGTAATCGCCCGCTCCAAGCTTATTCAAGTGTTTTGTAGTTTTTCCAATCCCTTGCACAATAATGGTTATAGTTCCATCGTTGATATCTGCGTCTGCAATAGTAATAGGAATTCTTTCTCCCAAGCCATGAACCCTTAAAACTACGAATTGACCCGGTTTACTTTTTTCAGCAATGTATGGGGCTTTTATCCTAAATAATTTAATATCAGGAGCAATAAACTCTGCATTAACAATCTTATTCATCATCAATCACTCTGTATTTATTAATTATCTTAATCATCATCTTCTATAAGAGGGGGTGAAGTTATCAAAATAAATTAATATGAACAAAATAAATTTGTGGTTTTTTAATTTATATTCATGCCTTTGTACATAACGGCTGAGTAGTCACGAAAAAATCCTGACTAATCCAACATTTGCCGTAAGCCCAACGGAGCACACAAAACGTCCAACGGAGCACGCCAAACGAGTAACGGAAGTGTTTTTTGTTCAACTGAAGGCGTCAAATGGAGAAATGGAGTGATGGAGTATTGGAGTGATGGAGAAATGGAGAAATGGAGAATGGAGAAAGTGGAGCTCGTATTTAAAGATTGGATAGGATAGAATCGATCCGGAGGGATGGCGAACTATACAAAATTATTTACCGGCTCAGTTGCGGCTCCGGCCACAGCCGGAAGACTGCCGATCGAAGATCCGGCTACTGACGGCCAGAGGTCCGGCTACCGCCGGAAAAGAGTAGGATAGGTCCCGCAGGGATTCCGGTGGAATAGCTTAAGACCGTATGCAATCAGGTAAGTCTCTGTTTAGTGCAAATTATTGTTGTTTTTAATAAAAAAGTACGCAAATGTTAGAATATTTAAAATGGAGAAAATTATGACTTTTGAAGTGATTGTGCTGACCCTTGCCATAATATCACTTATTTTTGCTTTATTCGACGGAGACAATTAAGCAAACGGCTCAAAAGCGGTTTATCAAATATTTCATCAAATGGCAGTTTTATTTTAATTTTTAACTTTCGTGGATGTCTATTAGTGTAAAATATGATCTTATATTTACCTTTATCAAAATCTCTTAAAAAATCTAAGTCAATATCCATTGATCCGACTATAATAATTTTACCCTTTTGCAATATTACTGGATTTGGGCTATATGACTTATATATAAAATATTTCCTTTGGAATAATTTTGAACATTTAATTTCAATCTGTTCATTTATATCTTTTAGGGTTATTGTTGCTTTGTATCGGGAATCATTATCATTAAATGACAATTTTACGGTTTAGTTATCGTTGCCAATTGCGCTCTATATCTTTTCAGCGAAATAAGGATGGAAATAATGCTTACAATAAGAGCAAGAAATGCAATAATGTTGTCTTTAATAATCTGTAACATTTTGAAATATTTCCATATTTATCTTTTATATTATAACGGACGAGGCTGAGGTACGAGGTGATACGAAGCGATAATCTTTCAATTTTCAAAATCCTTTTGAGAAACACCGAAAATCTCAAAGTTGTCGAACAGCTCACCGAGTTACCTCCAGACAATGGTTGAACTAAGCCGCAAGCGGCAGAATCCTCCTATTTCATAAATTCTACTTAAAATCCCCAATTGTTCTCACTATAAAAATATCTCCTTTAATATACTAATTTAGTATTAAAGTAATATAAAAAATAAGGAGGTATATCAT
>JAHIOG010000348.1 GCA_018895675.1 bacterium | reverse complement strand
GGCAAAAACTTATTAAGACAACGTATAATTTTGAATTCTTAATCACAAAAGAGAATCCTCTTCAATGTCCGATACCGCATTTCTCCTTGATCAAGGCTACGATCACATCGGAGACATTGCCTATTTTGAGGGCAAGATTTACGCTCCCATTGAAGATGTAGCCAAAGTCAAGCCGATCATTGGCATTTATGATGCCGACGACCTGGAATTCACAGGAGAATTTGTGCAAGTACCTCAATCTCATTTCCCCTGGATAGCGGTAGATCCTCGAACGGGCTATTTTTACTCATCGGAGTTTAACAATGTAAACAAACTGTTCGTTTACGATTCGGAACAGGACTTTAAACTAATTGACGAAGTCATACTGAATGAGGCGCTTTTTCGGGTTCAGGGTGGCGCTTTCCATGGGGATTTTCTCTATCTCGCTTGTGATAATGGTGATTATGTATATGAGGTGGACGTCGCATCCGAAACGATTACTCATATTATCACAGTTCCTATTGGTCCTGAGATGGAGGGAATCGAAGCGTATGAGTTAGATTCCGGTGTCCTTCATTTTGTAGCTGAAACCGGTGGCTCTACAAACATATTTTATCATTATGACAAGCTCTTGGCCCACGATGTTCGAGTTAGTTCCATCATCTCACCAGAGCCCAAGATGCCAATTTTGGGGAAAATCACTCCTGTGGCAACTGTACAAAACATAGGAACGAATACCGAACAGACTTTCAATGTTACCTGTGTAATAGATACCGCCGGGTTCGAGATCTATCGGGACACCAAAGTTGTAACGAATATTCCCAGTTTAGGTGTAGTAGATATTAGCTTTGCCACTTGGGTCCCTAAGGAAGCAACAGAGTACAATTTTATATTTTTCACTGAGCTATCCAGCGATCTTGATGCCGGCAATGATACTGTCAGGTTGAATATCGAGGTTTCTAATATTATTGACGATTTTGACAATAATCTGGAAAAATGGGATTTTAATGACGGTTGGATATTAAGTATTGGTCGGAATAATACAAACGGCCTTGTCAGCAATCCCCGACCTTATGAAAATAATACCGATAATGCCATTCGCTACTTAACGCACTTCAACTTAGAATCCGTCAATTCGGCCAGTGTCGGTCTTTGGACGAAAAACCGCCTGGAAGACGGTAAAGATTTTTTGTATGTGGAAGCCAGCACAGATCAAGTGAATTGGTTTCAACTGGGGAGCCTTACGGGGCAGCAATTGAGTTGGGTTCAGACATTTTTTTCATTGCAGTTGTTTTGTGGAAAAGATAGTGTCTTTATCCGGTTCCACCTGATTACGGACTCCAGCGGTACCGACAGTGGAATTCGCATAGATGACATGGGATTATTTTCCGGGACTCCAACCCTTATCAATGGAGGGACTGAATTACCGCAGGCATTCGAGCTTTTTCAAAATTATCCCAACCCCTTTAACGCGATGACAACAATAGAATATGAATTGCCGGAAAATGTTCTTATCGAACTTAGCATTTATAGTCTGCTGGGCCGGAAAATTTATACACTAGTTGATGAAAATCAAACTGCGGGACGTAAAAAAGTACAATGGGCTGGAGAGGACGACTCCGGGAAACCGGTGTGTTCGGGAGTTTATTTTTATGTTATGAAATCGCAATATTATCACAAAGTACGTATGCTAATATTAGTAAAATAATACTCTCAGTCCCCATAGGAATGATGAGTCGGTGGTCTGAACATTATGAAAAGTGAATCCAATGTCTGAATATGTAGTGAACACGGTAAAATAAAAACCAATAACCTGATGGATGTTATGATTCGTGATCAGAAACTGCAATTTATTTTTACTCCCGATGATAACGAAACCATGATTTATATTTATGAATGCCGGTAACGGCAAAACAAACTGATTTCAAGTGCGAGAAAGAGACAATGGATGTGGAAAGAATTCGAAGGAGAAAATGGCGATATGTTAGGATATTTCTGAATCGAAGGTTTGGTACATTCACAAATAATATTATGACATTATGGAAAAGTGAAGGAGAGGTTTGGCTATGAGGAAATGGAAAAAAACTCACATTTATCTCACTATTCTTATACCTATCGTTTTGGCTACAATGGTGTATCCTCAAGTGGCGAACGAAGCTCCAGGAAATAGTGTTCAAACCACACCGGTAATTAAAAGTGGGCCCTATCTTTCCTCGGTAACCCAAACTTCCATTATTGTAAGTTGGCAAACGGATATCCCCGGCAATTCGGAACTGGAATACGGATTGACCGAGTCTTATGGTTCCATAGTCAGTGATAGCTCACAGGTGCAGATTCACAGTTTTCAACTGACCGGCCTGACTCTCTCCACAACCTATCATTATCGTGTAAAATCGGGGGGGACCAGCAGCGAGGACAACATCTTCCGGACCGCGGTTAGCGCTGGTGAAGATTTCGTTTTTGTTGCCTATGGCGATACGAGAACCAATCCTAGTGATCATCTGAGTGTCGTCAATAGTATTATCGCTTCTAATCCCAATCTGGTCT
>JAHIOG010000347.1 GCA_018895675.1 bacterium | reverse complement strand
GAAAATATATTAACAGATTGAAAGCAAGAACATTATTCTATTTCTGTTTCGAGGGATTCAGTAAACTCGGCGACATTAACAACCACATCTGTGAAACGGTTTCCTGGCTGGCAAAATTCGGGCATGAAGTACATTTCTTCAATCCTAAAATAACAAGTCCCGAATTTGACGCAAAAGTCAATATTCACCTGGTACCAATAATTCACTTCCCTTTATTGAACTGGGTAAGTTTTGATATTATCTCCTTTTTTGTCTTAATAAAAATTGTCCTTAAAAATCGACCTGATTATATCTATTTCCGTGAAACAAGTTCTCTTGTTCCTTTATTTATATCAAAACTATTCTCTATTCCTTTAATAATCGAAATTAACGGCTGGGTGCTTTCGGAATTACGTCAGACCAGATATTCGAAATGGAAACTATTTTATGTTCGTCTTATTCAGAGGATTAATTATGTTCAGGCGACACGGCTAATTCCTGTAAGTGAAGGGCTAAAAAAATTGGTTTTGAAGCATTATCCTGTAAAGTCTTCAAATATTTTTCCGGTATCAAACGGAACAAATCCGGAGAAATTCAAGCCAATTCCGCAATCAGAAGCCAGAAAGCAAATTGGGATTTCAAATGATTCGCAAATAGTTGGATTCATTGGCAGCTGCTATAGTTATCATGGTATTCAATATTTAATCAAAGCAGCTAAATTAGTACTGCAAGAAAAACCAGAAACAAAATTTATAATTGCCGGTGATGGCGCTCAAAGAAAAGAATGGATAGATTTAACGTGGAATTTGAACATAAATAATTCATTTTCCTTTCCGGGTGTCATTCCTTTTACCGACGCACCTTATTATATCAACTCTTATGATATTTGTATAGCTCCCTGGGATATTGAACTTTATAATAAAACAGCAGGTTCGCCTATGAAACTTTTTGATTATCTTGCTTGTGGAAAACCAGTTATAGTAAGTCCGGTGTATGGCGTTTATGAGATAGTAAAAAAGTATAACTGTGGCGTTGTCGTGGACGTTAAGAATTCAAAACTATTTTCGAAGACTCTTTTATATTTAATAGAAAATTCCAAAAATCGTAAAGAGATGGGAAAACGAGGTAGAGATATAGTTTTAAAACATTTTACATGGGAAATAACTTCACGGAAAATTGAAAAGGTTTTGAGAGAAATTCGATGATTTATAGTAAATTTGTGCGAAATATTTACTTCCCTGTAACAGAGTTCATTAAAGGTGAAAGTGTAAGGAAATATTTATCATCGTTAGAAGCAAGTCAATACTACTCCCGCGACGAACTTCGCGAAATTCAATGGAAAAAACTCAAAAATCTATTAGATCATTCCTATTTAAATATTCCCTACTACCAAAATCTTTTTAACAAAAGCGGCATTCACCCAAACGACATAAAATCACCTGAGGATTTCTCCAAGATTCCATTTTTAACGAAAGAAGCCATCATTAATCATAATTCAGAGATGTTTGATTTAAAATATCACGGGAAATTTTATTCTGGGAAAACCAGCGGTTCCACTGGAATTCCGTTAAAGTTCTACTGTACTCCGGAATATAGCAGTTGGGATTGGGCGAGCCGCTGGCGTGCGCGAAACTGGTATGGAGTTCAGATTGGTGATCCGGAAGTAGCCATCTGGGGACGTCCTCTATATTCTAAGGCTAAACGTGCTAAAGACCTTTTAAAAGGACGGTTTCGTAATACTATGTTAATTTCCGGTTTTGAATTTTCCGAAGAAAATCTTGAAAGGTGTTCAAAAACAATAATACGTTTTAACCCGTGCTACATTTACGGTTACTCGGCAAGTGTCTATCAGCTAGCCCAATATTTCAAGGAAAATTTTAAAGAAATACCTTTGAAAGACCTAAAAGCAATATTTGTAACTGCCGAAACATTATTTCCGTACCAGCGAAAAATTGTTGAAGAAACCTTTAACTCACCAGTATCAAATGAATACGGCTGTTCCGAAGTTGGTGGTTTTGCCTATGAATGCCCACATAAACAATGGCACATATCCACCGAAAATGTGTATATGGAATTTATATCTGTTAACGGAGGACCAAAAGAAATAGTCGCTACTTCTCTTACAAATTATTATATGCCGTTCATCCGCTACAGAATCGGAGACTTGGGAAAAGCAGTTGATAAGGTCTGCCCTTGTGGACGAACCCTGCCGCTGATGAAGCTGCATACAGGTAAAGTAACAGATATTGTCCAATTAAAAAATGGTAAAACTTTTTCAAGTGAAATTTTTGATTATCTAAATCTTGCTTTACTGGATAAAAAACAACAACCTTTTAAGCAGTTTCAAATCATACAAAAATCGGAATCTCATTTTGAGATTAAATTTATCAAAGGAATAAATTTCACTGAAGATTCGCTAAATCTTTTTAAAAAATTGCTTCTCGATGTGGTTAAAGATAATTCAATTAATCTCAAATACTCTGAGGTTGAAAAAATCCCAAAAGACCAATCCGGAAAAATAAGATATTTTGTTTCTGAAATAGATAAGTTATGTCAGCACAACTTACTTTAATATCCTTGTATTATTTACCAGTAAACCACTTTAAATACCCTTACTTTTTTTCCAGTACGACCGATTTAATACCTTGTAATTTTTACCGATTGTTACTATTTTACAACGGAGAAAATGGCAGATTCATATTTCATAGATAGAGATAAATACAACGATTTAATTTCCTGGAAAAATTCTTCCACTAGGAAGCCCTTGATTATTCTCGGGGCCCGACAGGTAGGAAAAACATGCTTAGTCAGAAAGTTTTCTGAAGAGTTTGAATACTTTGCCGAAATTAACTTTGAATTTTTACGAGATGCAAAGGCAATTTTTAAAAGGGGGCTTGAACCTAAAAAAATTATTCAGGATTTGGCTGTATTAATAGATACACCAATCATTGCGGGCAAAACCCTTCTCTTCATGGATGAAATACAGCAATGCCCGGAAGCTTTACAATCACTGCGGTACTTTTTCGAGATCATACCCGAACTCCATGTAATCGCCGCCGGTTCTCTTATTGGATTTGAACTTAAAAGAGTTCCGACAGCCGTTGGAAGAGTGAGTTTTTTACATCTCTATCCTCTGACATTTGGCGAATTTCTCCAGGCGTCTCAAGGTTCTTTACTGCGAAAAGATCTTCTCGATTTAAAAATTGATGAACCAATAATGGAAATCCATCATAACAGGCTTTTGAATACGCTGAGGGAATATATGCTCATTGGCGGAATGCCTGCCGTTGATTCATTATACATTCAGAAACAGCCTGTAGCTGAATGCCAAAAAGTTATTTCTGATTTAATAAATACTTATATTTTCGACTTTAATAAATACGGTCGTAAAATTCAAATCCCAAACCTTGTAAAAGTATTCCGAAATGTTCCATCACAACTGGGTGCAAAATTTAAATACTCAAATGTTGAGGCTATATCCAAACCAACAAGCGTACAGAGCGCTTTAGAGTTTCTTGAGACTGCCGGCTTGATATACCGGGTTTATCACACAAAAGCCGATGAAATCCCTCTCGGCGCCAGAATAAATCCGAATCGATTCAAAATTATCTTTCTTGATATTGGATTAGTACAGCATTTACTCGGAATAGATTTAGCCAGGTGGGTATCAGACGTTGACGTCATTTCAGTAAATGAAGGCGCAATTGCAGAACAATTTGTAGATCAGGAAATAGCTGCAATGACAAATGCTGATTTCATGAATCCGCTTTTTTACTGGCACAGGGAAAAAAAGAGTAGCAATGCTGAAGTTGATTTTATAATTCAAAAAAATGATAAGATAATTCCAATTGAAGTAAAACGTTCAACAAGAGGTTCACTGAAAAGTCTCCACCTGTTAATGGCCGAAAAGAACATTCCATTGGGGATAAAAACTTCAATGAAAAACTTTTCATTCGATGGTAAAATTAGAAACATACCTCTTTATGCTATTGAAAAGATATTCAAAAGCCTATAAACCTGGATTATTCACCAGCAAAAATGAAAAAAGTGATTAAGTGAGAAGAAAATATCTACTTACAAAAATTGTTTATAATTCACTGTTGAATAATCCACCGAACCCCGCATTCTGCGGGGGATGGCCGCCTATCGGCAGGGTCAACCCCGCAGTCCGTTGAAGAACGGACATGCGGCCCGTAGGGTGATTAATTCACGAGATCGTGAATTAATCAGGTAAAAATACCAATATGTTTATATGAAAGTTTACCCTACAACGTCATTTAGGGGGTGTGATAAATCACCATGAACCCTGTTAGATATTTATTACATAATGGAGCGAACCCTATTGAACTTTCATTATCTAACGGGGTGAATGACAACTTTATTCTATCACACCCCCTGAAGGAGATATGATGCGATATATAGTTCCAATCCGGCAACTGCCGGATAAATACTACATTTGGTATATTAAATTTTATCGAAGATTCCCTTTGGGACAAGTTACGTAGT
>JAHIOG010000030.1 GCA_018895675.1 bacterium | reverse complement strand
TTAATTTGTTTGTAAATTTCCAAATCATTTTCATCACCTTTATAATCTCCCTTTTTAAAACCGGCTTTAATATCAAAAACAGCATATGCGAAATCAGATTCTTTAATATTGTTCATTGCGATTTCTTTATGCTTTCCACCTGATTGTTTTATAGAACCAAATCCAGGTGTATCTATAAACCTTATGCCAATTGGTGTTGAATACTCATTGCTTCCTTGTTCATTATGTTCCCAAACACCGGGGAAATTTTTGACCTCAGCAAGATTATTTTTCATCAATAAATTTATTAAAGAGGACTTTCCAGTATTAGCAGATGCAGCAATAGCTATATCTATCCTATTTTGAGGTATTTTCTGTTTTCTTTTTAATGGCAAATGTAAAAAATCAATATATGCTCTATCCTCATTAAATTCTGTTAAATATTCAAAATCTTTAATTTCACTTTTTATTTTTTGTTTTATATCTTCGTTATGTTTATCAATCTTTGATTTTTTACTATCGCTTTTTTCTGAATCTTCATCAATATCAAAAGCATTATCGAATTGTGGTAAAACTTGAGAAGAACTTAATATACTATAAAAATCACTGAATTTTTTATCAGGATTATCCTTCAATATACAAATAATTGTGTTTATAACAGTTTGGAGTGCTTCCTTTTTACTTTGTGATTTTTCTTCAATAAATTTAGAAATTAAATCTTCTAAATATTCACCTACATTTGAAAATTCTAAAAATAATATATCCCATGCTTGTTCTTTATCATGAAAAACTTGTCCAAATTTTAAATCAATATATTCCCATAAAACGGGTAACATTTCTTTGGTATATTTACCCTTTTTACGATAGTACTCAGTCAAGAATTCAGTTGTCTCTTTAAAACTTTTTGCTTTTTTCTCTTTAAATAATTTTTTATTCAAATCTATAGATTTGTCACAGTAAGCTGGAAATTCTTCAATATTTTCTTTTTTTCTACTTCTATGTTTTTCTTTTCTTAATTGTTGATAAATTTTACATAATTCACCCAAAAGTACATAATCCTCGGGAGCCTCTTTAATTTGCTTCTTCAATTCTTCATACGTCCCAAATTTTCCCCTTGGCAACCAGCAGTTTTTGCAATTTTTTGCACTTTTTAATATTTCTTCGCTACAGTGTGGACACTTATCCCTTTCTAACATATCTTCCTCAAATTTTCTGGATTAACAAAAGGTTTATTCTGTTCACTAAATACCTCTTCGAATTGTCTGGTATAAAAAGAATAATGCCAGGGATGTCACTAAATAAAAATGCCTTTTCCCCAATTCATTAAAATCCTTTCGCATTATTTTTATTTCATTAAGCCCCGCAGGTTTTTGGGGGGCAGGTCTTTTATGATTTTCCGGTCTTGAGCAGTTTGTCCTATGAATAGAACAATAACAGTGAGCATTTAAAGTTTTGATAATGTCAAAAACTATTTTAGTTAACCTATTATTTATTTGCGTAAATGTATTTATTAAGTCCTCAGATGATGAGGAGATTGAAAAAGATTGGGGAGGTGTCTTATTATCAAGCCCCGCCCCGGAATTACCTGGCCGATGTGTTGAGGAACACAACCAGTCCACAGCAATTTCAACAGGGCAGGGCTGATTTCTTGGATCAGCCCAGATAAATAACCACTGCTGTGAACCAGTCTCTGGCATGGTTGTGTTCCTCGCCTTAAATATAAAATTAGTGATAAACCTTTCCAAGTATTTTTTACTTTTCTTAATGTATCCATATCAATGACTTCTTTTATTCTGTTCCTCCCCCGGTAACAATGATGATGAATATGTTTTCAGAACGGCTTCTCTGATTAATACCGTAATCGGTTTACCATTTTTCTTTCTCTCTTCATAAAGTAATTCCATCTCTTTTGCTGTCAATTTTGAAGATGTGTTGAGGAGCAACCAGTCCACAGCAATTTCAACATAGCCGGGCTGATTTCTTGAATCAACCGAGGTAAATATCCACTGCTGTGAACCGGTCTCCGGGCCGGTTGTGTTCCTCGCCTTACATATAGAACCGGTGATAAACCTTTCCAAGTATTTTTTACTTTTTGTGATGTATCCATATCAATGACTTCTTTTATTCTGCTCCTCCCCCGGTAACAATGATGATGAATATGTTTTCAAAACGGCTTCTCTGATTAATACCGTAATTGGTTTACCATTTCTCTTTCTTTCTTCATAAAGTAATTCCATCTCTTTATCCGTCAATTGTGAAGCCGGCCATGAATAATCCTTCTTCATGTTTTATTCCGATGATGATGTCTGACCCGGCCGTGTTTAGTGTAATCGGTGCAGTGAAAGCCAGAGCCCTTGAACTTTACACTTGCAGAACTCATAATTCTCATTGTTTCCGATCCACATACCGGGCACAGTGGCCAGTCAGCATGATAAGGCTGGATCTGTTCAAAGAGATTATCACAATGGGTGCATCTGAACTCATATAATGGCATCTCAGCCTCCTTTCTTTTTATCGTTTTTAATAATATCGTTAATGCTTTTGTAGACATTTTCCTGCGTACTCCGGTCTTTGATCCCGGATACCATTTTCATAACCGATTCGGTAAAACCGTTGAGTTTCAAGGGTCTCACAACTCCTCGCTGGGATTGAGCGATGAAGATACTTGTCACCACTTCTTTTAACTGCGATTTATCCAGACCGGTCTCACCCAGGGTTTCATTATGTTTGAGCACCTTTCTGTAAATATCAAACCAGAGTCCCTCAAAGTCATAGTTGGAGTAATTCATGGGCTCTCCCTTCCAATAGTTTTGGCAGTCTGATCCTGCTTGACGTTTCCGCAAACACGGCTGTGTTGACTTCACCCAGTTGGGATTCAATCCGCCGGATCTGTTCCTTTATCGAAAGAAACGATTGAACATATCCTTGAGGAACTTTTTCGTTTGCAAGGGCCTGATCAAACAGTTCATCACTAACACTGCGAGGATCAATATAATTAGCAAATTCATCAGCCATCATCTCCTTAATGTTTAAGAGTTGTTTTTTCAGTTCATAGAGTTCAATCTTCAGTTTGCCGGCGTCCTGAGACAGGTCTTCCAGATAGGGATTAGCGTTAACCGTCTCAATACCCGCAAAATCTTCACCCAAACCGTCTACATTGATACCTATATCAGATACAAATGTCGCCGTATCTTCATCCATGAACAGGTTCATCTTCTGAGAATGAATATCCGTCAATGGCAGGTAATCATGCACGCGCGGTTTAAAAGCCAGGATCGTATCATTGAACTTGCTTTCCAGAGTAGAATCCGCTACCGCCGTCAGGTTTGAGGGTGTGAATACTTTCATGATATGTCGTTTGCCAAAAGCATCCGATTGATCCCGGAAGTTCCGGGCTAATTCCTGGGAGTAGAACAATACCGGTTTGTCATTTTCGGGATCACGGCATAGTTTGATCCTGGAAGCGGTATAGTTCTTTTCCTCATCAACACAGTCCAGTTTAAAGTCTTCGATATCGCTGTCAATCCGTTCGGGAGTATCAATGATTATATTATCCATCATTCCTCCTCCAGCCTGACCGGCATAAGCAGACATGTTTTATTACAGTCGTCTTGTGACGCTCTGAAAATTGAGGCTGCAATGGCATTTTCGTAAAGCCAGAGCAATTCGGCGCTGTCGATGTCCTTGATCACCCTTTCCAGGTAATCCATGTTGAAGCCGACAGTCAGTTCTTCACCCTTGCGGTCAACAGCTGGAACATGGGTTTCAAACTCAATGTTCTGCTCAATATCCCGGGTATTCACGGCGATTGTACCATTGCTAACTTTCAGTATGCCCAGTTTTGTTGTTGGGTTGCTAAAGGGTCTGGCTGCCTTAATGGCTTTTAACAGGCTTGTTTTGTCAATCCTTACTTCATTTGATCTGTCCTGTTGCAGGAATGTAGAAACTTCCGGATACTGTTCATCAATAAGCCGTGAATAGACTTCGATCTTATTGGGCAGTTCAAAGCGAATGTAATTTTCGCTCACATAGACCACTATATTACTTCTGAAATACTTTGCCATTAAGCGGATTACATTGGCGGGAATAATGCCGCTGAATTTTCCGGTTGTCTTACACTGTTTAATATCCTGCTGAAGATTCTCAATATACTCCAGAATATGCCCGTCCGTGGCGCATGAATTAATCCTGCCGTTCTGATCAATCCAGACGCCTGCCAGAGCGGGTTTAAGTTCGTCTTTTGATACAAAGTCCAGTTGTTTGTAGAGTTGCAGGAAGATCTCTTTTGTCCATGTTCCGATCTTTTTGAATTTCCCCTTTGGTATGGATGGATATTCTTCTGTGTCCAATGTAGGGAATACAACACTGTTATTATCAAACAGGACCTTCATTTGATAGTCTTCCAATGGCTGAATTTCCAGGGTTGCCGGCCGCTGTTTGAGGATCTGTTTTATGATGGGGATGGGCAGAGTGTATATCCGGTCATCATCAACGGGAATTATAATTGTCGTTTCCAGATCGGTAATACGCATAGCGCCATTCTCAATACACAAATGATTAAGGATCGGCATGGTCGGATTCCTTGCTTTGACCTTTTCCGCCATCGGCAGAAAGGCTCTTAATTCGTTTAACATATTTCACCTCGTTTTTCTTAAACTATTTTTTTTAGTTGGATGATTTTAAACCGAACCGGAGGGTCACATGGGGACATCCGGCGTTATAGGGTTTCTTACTACAATAGTTCTCTGTACAATGACCGCTTACATCAAGACTAACCGGCTTTGATTTGTACTTGCAATAGTGGTACAGTTTATCCTGCTTGAGCAGCATCTCGGTGTACCTGTCAAAGAACTCCTGCAGATCAATAGCGCGCCCGACCTGTTTGCGGTAATGAGCCAGCGATTCGGCTATTTTTATTAGCAGTTGTTCTTTTATTTCATACGAGCCGATCGTCCTGAACCATTCCGGCAGGTAATCACTCTGCAGAATTTGTTTCCTGATAGTGTCGATATCGCCGTTATTAATGCTGTTATTAGCAAAACCGTTTATCGGGATTGTTTTAGATTTAACAACCGTTCCTTGCATATTGTCAAATAAATTTTGAGATTTCCTGACGACCGGATTTGATGAGTATGCGGGCATAGGCAGGGTCCCTAAAAAATCATTCAGCCCCAGAATAATTTTGTTCAATACATCTAACGGCTCATCCAACGGTACCGGTGTTTTAACTTTTACCTGTTTTATATCAAAGGGTTCGTTCTTTAAAGTCAGTTCGATGCTGTCCATGTCCAGTTCCAGGTTGTCCGGCAGGTAGAACAGCAATTCACCAATCAGGTACTTACCCTGCTTTGAGGCTGTTACAACGGGAATAACATTATGACCCAGCTTAAAGCCTTTGG
>JAHIOG010000346.1 GCA_018895675.1 bacterium | reverse complement strand
GATATCTTTTATTTTATATTTTGTTTCGATATTTTGGGTTTTCAAATTGTATACTAACAAATGATTTTCGTTGACAGCTGTTAAAAACAGTCGATGGTGAATCGAATCTTTCAATAAAATTTCCACAGGTCTGCGGAATGGACGCCAGGTGTTTTTGACTTTCTTGCCGTTTTCCAATTGAATGATAAAAATCTCACCACGATATGTATTGATCAATAGTCGTTTATTGTTCACCACCATCATGTCTTTAGGTGGTGATGAAAGATGTCGTTTCCAGATGAGTTCAGGTTTTTTGGCAAGTGAGAAAACCGGAAAATCAGCAGGGTCACTAAATTCAACCGCTTCCCGAAGACCTTGTGCACAATGATTTATTCCCAGGCTAAGGATTATTAGTTGTAAACAAATTATTCTATTAAAATTCATCAATAGTCCCATCCAAAGAAGAATTGAACGAAAAGACCTTTATCTAATTTGCGAAAATCAGTCGTTTTTCCCATATCCAGTCGAAGAACCAGACCTCCTAATAGGTTTCCACGTAGTCCAAAGCCAAAACTGCCGCGCATACCGGGGAATTCATAATCCCAGGCGTTTCCGATGTCAAAAAACAGGGCGCCCCGAACTGGCGCCAGACCGATTCCCATTTTTTTAAATTTTATCATGATGCTTTCGGCAAAGGGGAAGCGGAATTCATTGTTGAACAGTACATACTTACTACCGTACACTTCCATAATTCGATATCCTCTGAGTCCCCAACTTCCGCCGATATAAAACCGGCGAATGTCGGTTCCTTCATTCAACCAGAAAATCGAACGCTGAGCAAAAGTCACTTTTCGGTGAAATCGCCAATAATACCGGAAATCAAAGAGCACTGTATAATTATGAATGTGTGATTTGAAAAAATCAAATGTCGGACCAAAAGTAAAACGAAAACGCCAGCCGTCAATCGGTCCGGTATAGGTCCATAATGAATTGTCGTGGATGAATGAAAAGTAATTTGAGACTAAATAAGCGGTTTCAAGCTTAGAAAAATAATCGTCTTTGATAGAACTCCAGAGCGATGTGCTGAATTCCAGGCGGTGAAATACATCGATTGGATAATTTATAGCGCCGCGCAACCCGATTGCCCGTTCAAAATAGAAGCCCTGGTAGGGATCAAAATAATCGTTTGCAAAATGAAATACACCAATGGCGCGATTTGACCGGCGTGATAAATCCACCAGGGTAATTGCAACATTAAAACGGTCCATAATTTCCGATGATGTTTCAGCAGTGTTTGCCAGCAGAAAATGATAGTATCGATCACCGAGTATATCAGAAATACTTAACTGAGCGCCGCCTAAAAATCCGAAGATCGGGTCATACGCCACGGCAGTCTGAGCAAAATCCAGGCTGTATTTCATTCTATACGGACGACTTTCTTTCCGGGAAATACCCGAAATCGATGGAAGATCGATTCCGGAATAATCTGTTTTTGCAGCTCTGGTTTGAACAGAGATAAGGGAGGTGTCCGGCTGTATCGGCAGTTGATGTATCTGAAAATTATATTTCAGGAATACGGTGCTCAGCAATGTATCGGAGTTCACCGGCAAAACATCATAAACCCCGGTATGGTAATTAGTGATTTGTTTTAATTGTACGGTGTGGTTAATCGAAGGAAAATCGAATAAATTCACCGAAGCAGTCCAGACATTCATAGTTCCGGTGATGTCACTCAGAAAATAGATCATATCCGGATCTTGATTGGACCAGACCGGTTTACTGTTTATTGCATCATTGTCTGTTATTTGAATGATTTCCCTATTGTCGGAATCTAAGAGAAATAAATTGGAACCTTTAGGATTCGCATCAGTTGTTCGGTCGGATTCAAACACAATCCATTTGCCTGTCGGATCAAAACAGGACGACCGGTCGGCGTATAGATCATTAGTCAACCGGATCACCTGTTCTTTATTGATTTCCCAGAGATAAATATCCATATAACCGGCTTCATTTTGGGCGGAAAACAGTATCTTTGTGTTATCGGGCGACCATTTTGGTGATCGGATCGTTACAAGATCAGACTGTTGCATAGAGGTAATTTCATGCCGGTTTTCGATATTAATGACGCGTAACACGTCCTGACTGCCGGATTTGGTGACCAGCACAAGCTGTCCTTGACTATTAATGTTAAAACCGGTTTGCAGAAAATGGAGGGATTCGTAACCGGCATTGCGTTCGCCTTTTATCAGGGGATTTGCTTTCTTTTTTTTGTCTGTCTGGGAATAAACATCCGTGTATCCATAACGGTTTGACAGATAGATGAGTTTTCGTTTTCCATCTTTATCGATATAATAATCCGGGCTGATATTTGATCCATATTCGGTTATCTGGAATGCGTTCGGTTTCAGAACCGATTCCTTTGCCAGATTATTTGCAAATCTCTGTTTTAATTCCAATCTCCATTCATCAGTAACTTGAGAGTACTCTTTACCGGAAATCGCTGTCATGGCGTCTTCAAATGATTCATAGCGCCAGTAATTTTCCAATAATGTT
>JAHIOG010000345.1 GCA_018895675.1 bacterium | reverse complement strand
GACATTATTTGACACATCAGGCGCATCAACTTCGCTTGTCGGCGTTCCTGTTGCAATACCGCTATAAACATCCTGCGCTTCAAAATAATATGTATAGTCAGAGCCCGGAACTAATGTTTTGCTTAGTGAATATAATTTCCCATCACTATAAACCGTGTCCCCGGCATCCGTTTCAGTCATCGCAAATGGGCTTCCGCTTATTTCAACGCCGCCTTTCTTAATATGAACTTTCGGATAACCGTTTGCGGGAGCGTCATCATCGGAATCTGTATATTTCACCCTGAATATAAAAGAAGTATTCCTATCGCCAGACTCAGGATTTAAACCATCCGATATATAATTTACCTCACTCGTCCACGATAGATTTGGTGAAAGATTAACTTGAGTGGGAATAAGTCTGTCCACAGTATCCCCAAGTCCTAATTGAGAATCACTATTCTCTCCCCATACCCAAATCGTTCCATCCGTTTTAATCGCAGCATTATGATACTTCCCAATAGAAACAGATAACCAATTTGTATCACTTCCTATCTGTGTAAATATATTTCTCGGTGTAGTATCCCCAAGTCCTAATTGACCATAGTCATTATCACCCGATGACCAAAGTGTTCCATCCATCTTAATTGCAACTGTGTATTGAAATCCGCCAGAAACAGTTGCCCAATTTGTATCAACACCTACCTGTCTCATTGTTTGAGTATTTGTCGTGTTTCCCAAACCTAATTCCCCATACCAATTCCGTCCCCATCCCCATAGCGTGCCATCTGTCTTAATCGCAAATGTGTGTTCAGAACCACCAGAAACAGATAGCCAATTCGTGTCACTATCTACTTGAGTTGGGGTATAGTTGTTTAGTATACCTACGCTATTTATTTTAAAATATAGATTATTCCCCCATCCCCATAATGTTCCATCAGTCTTTGTCGCCATTGTGTGGTTAGGACCAGCAAAAAGAGCTAACCAATTTGTGTCACTACCCACTTGTGTCGGGGCAAATCTATTTGTGCTATCGCCAAGACCTAATTGGCCATCGCTATTATATCCCCAAGCCCAAAGCGTTCCATTTGTCATTGTCGCTATTGTGTGATAAATATGAGTAGAAACAGATACCCAACCACTACCCACCTGCGTCGGGGTAAGTCTAGTTGTGCTATCTCCAAGACCTAATTGACCTGCAGTATTATATCCCCAAGCCCAAAGCGTCCCGTCTGTCTTTATCGCTATTGTATGATCCCCACCGGCAAAAAGAGCTAACCAATTTGTGTCACTACCCACCTGAATTGGTGTATTTCTATCTATCTGATCCCCAAGACCTAATGCACCTGCACCATTGTACCCCCCCAATGCCCAAAGCGTTCCATCAGTCTTTGTCGCCATTGTGTGATAACTCCCTGCAGAAATAGCTGACCAATTTGAAGCATAAAGACAATTCGCCCCCATCATCAAAACCAAAAAAACAATAATTTTTTTCATAAATTTTTCCTTATTACAGTTCTATAAATTCCAACAAGCGTTCTATTGTATGAATATGCTGAAAAAAATATCGGGAATTCATTTTGCCTCCTCTACTTATAATAAGTTTTTTCGGACATTCTAATATTATCCCTCGCTCACTAATTTTAGTATAAAGCTTATACGCCCATTCGCCACATTCATCAAGAAGTCTAGTCTCGTAGTTTTCATCAGGAGGTTCAGATTCTATCATCTTCATTATTTGTTGATATCTTTCTTTAATTTTAGCGAATAGCTCTTTTTCATCCTTTGTAAGTTCAATCATAATATTCTCCTTTTTTAAAAAATTTTTGCCTTAAACTAATCACTTATCTTTTTCCAATATCTCAATTATCCATTCTTTTTCAACAATATCCCCATTTATAAGTTTTCTCCAAATTTTTTTAAGCGGTGATTGCTTTTCTTTAGCCCACTTTAAAATAGGTTTTTCATATTTTCGCGGCATATTTCCTTTTAAACATTTAAGAGGCTCTATTGAATATGAAGCAGAAAATTCCCTTTTATATTCTATGTGAAAATGAGGAAAAAAATGATTTTTATCCGGTCTCAAACCAACTTTTGTATGACAAAGCTGATGGACAAGAATTTCAATAACATTTTCAACCTTATTTTTACTTTCAAATAAATCCACTCTTGCTAATAAATTTTGTAATTTCTCAACATCGTGTTGAAATGATTTATATAAATCATCCATAATTTTCACCTCAAGCTTAGAATTTTATTCACATGCAGAATCATCAACACCTTTCCATTTGATTTTTGGATATAATTTCTTTAATTCCTCATCACAATTTGCCTTTGCTTCTTTTCTATCAATGAATTCTTGTTCAAACTCAACTCTACATTCACCTGTTTTTATGTTTTCTCCAGCTATGAATGCATAATATTTATCTTCAAAATTTAATTCCACATTATTGTTATTTAACGCTATGTTTTCCTTTATAGCATTACCGATAGAGCCAATTTTTATTTTTGAAATATCAATATTCATTTTTTTATCCTCTATTTTGTGTATTTCCATAATTTCCTCCCAACAATAATTTCAACCAAAATACACCTCGGAGGTGTACACGGTTCAATCCCGCAGGATGCTTAAGATGTCTCGCAACCACGATGCTATGCAGCAACCTCCGGGGTAAAAACCTAAAAACTGTATTTTGTTACTATTCCCTTATTTCCATATTTCCGTCACCAGTTGCCTTTTCTTAATCTCTCGGAGGTGTACACGCCATGTCGTTTGCTTACTTTAATTGCGCTATTGTTTTTTGCGCCGCCTCTATCAATTCGGGATTTTTTTCGTATTTTAAAAAAGCATTCAGCGTTTCAATGCAATTAGTGTAGTGCGTCGTAAATAACTTGACATTTACTATTTACGCATCTTGCGTCGTGGTTTTAACCCCGCGGGTTTTTTCTACAACCAAGTTTACCCAACCCACGGGGTAAAAACAAGCATTTAAATGTAAAGAAGTGTT
>JAHIOG010000344.1 GCA_018895675.1 bacterium | reverse complement strand
GAAAGGAAGTAAAAATGTGCTATTGCAAGACCTGACCCTAAAATCTTTTCCTTTCCCATATTATTCCAAATAGTCTTTTAATTTTTTACTTCTACTTGGATGTCTTAATTTTCTTAGAGCCTTGGCTTCAATTTGACGAATTCTTTCTCTGGTTACTCCAAACTCTTTACCAACTTCTTCTAAAGTATGAGGATGGCCGGTGGCAATTCCAAATCTCAATTCCAACACTCTCTTCTCTCGATAAGTTAAGGTCTCTAAGACATCGTCTATTTGCTCTTTCAAAAGAGTATAATTAGCAATTTTAGGAGGAGCGGGTGAATCTTTATCTTCTATAAAATCTCCTAGAGTCTCTAAAGAAACAGGTTCTAGAGAATCTGGTGATTCCTTATCTTCTATAAAATCTCCTAAACGGCTGTCTTCTTCTTCCTCGGTTGGAGTTTCTAGGGAAACAGGCTCCTGGGCAGTTTTTAATATTTCCCTTACTTTATCTTCAGAAATTTCCATATTCTCAGCTATTTCTTTAACAGTCGGTTCTCGCCCTAATTCCTGCAAGAGATGGCGTGACACCCTTATCAATTTATTAATAGTCTCTACCATATGAACGGGAACTCGAATAGTCCTGGCTTGATTAGCTATGGCCCTGGTAATTGCTTGCCTTATCCACCAGGTAGCATAAATACTAAATTTATATCCTTTTTTATAGTCAAATTTCTCCACTGCTCTTATTAAGCCCATATTACCTTCCTGGATCAGATCTAAAAATAGCATTCCTTTACCCACATATCTTTTGGCAATACTTACTACTAACCTCAAATTTGACTCTACTAATCTTTTCTTAGCTTCGTGATCTCCTTTTTGCATTCTTCTAGCTAGCTCTACCTCTTGATTGGCAGTTAATAATTTTATTTTCCCTATCTGCCCTATTTCCTTTAAGTAATCCTTTACAGAGTCATCTAATTCTAATTCTTTCGATAATTCTATTTCTAAATCAATTTCCTCTTCAGAAGTCGTAGTGGTCTTCTCTTGCTGTTCAATGCCTTTATTTTTGACCAGCAAATTACCCTCTTCCTCGGTCTCAACTAAATCAATTCCAGATTCACTTAGAATGTCATATAAATCTTCTACTTTACTCCGGTCTAAAATATCATCTGCTAAATATTTCTCTAGTTCTTTGTAAGTTAAGTAGCCCTGCTCTTTTCCTTCTTTGATTAATTCTTCAATTCTTTTTTTTAATTTCTAGGTCTTCCTTAATTTTTTCCTTTGTTTTGTCAAGTAAAAGAAGCTGAACCTTTTTTATCGGATATTCAAATAATCCTTCCTGGTTACCTCTTTCTAATATTTGCCGAACCTTCTCACTGGTTAAAATTACTTTCTTTGCGACTTCTTCAAACGTGCCGAACTCTTTATATAATTGAAATATTTTTTTGTAGTATTTAATTTTTGCATCGGATAGCTTTATTGTTTTTCCGGATATTTTTTCATTTTTTGGGATTTTTTCAAATGTTACTTCCTTCTGTACTTTTTTGTGGTAGGAATTTCTGACGATATTTTCCTTATAAATAGGTTTATCTTCTAATCTTGATTCTGGTAAATGATGATTGTTTTCTGTAAAATCAATACCTTTTTTAACAAGATTATCATCTGGTTTATTAGTTTTATCTTTAATCCTAATATCTGTTATAGAATGAATTTCCATCTGCTCTATTTCTTCCCAAAGCCTTTCAAGAGTTTGTTCTGGATTTGCATAATATTCGCATTCCCTAATTCTATGAAAATGCCATCCGCATCTTTCAAGTATTCTTTGTCTCTCCATATCATGTTCATATTCTTCTTCTCCGTGCCAATAATCACCATCACATTCTAATGCAAGTCTTGTCTTGTTTCCCTCAATAACCAAATCAATTCGCTTCCCGCCAACCGGATACTGGGGTATAACCCGAAAACCTTTAGAAGCTATTTTCAATGCAATATCAACCTCAAACCAGCTTTCAAAAGGCTGTGGTGATTTTTCAATTTGCCTATTTGCTTTGTGCGCTTGCAAGCGTATTTCATCTATATTAATGTCAGGTGGTAACGTAGACTTTGCCGGATCTTCAAAAAATTCGAGCAGTTTCTTGCGTAAATCTGTTGTGCTTAAATCATTTCGAGTTACGGAATAAAACAGCCATTCCTGATCTTTTGCGCGGCTTGCAGCAACATTAAATCGCCTTTGGTCCGCTGGTTGACTTAAAGAACCAATTCTTTCGTTTGGTGCCGCTACCATACTAATAAAAATAATGTGACGTTCATCTCCCTGAAAACTATACGGTTGACCGCAAATAAGTTTACGCTCGTGCATTTCTTCTGCACCGAGTCTTTCAAGTAGCATACTTTCTATAAGGGAGGCCTGCGCGTTTCCTTGAAGAGTGATAACTCCCATTGTTTTATCCTTATACCGAATATCATTACAACAGCAAATAATAGTTTTAACTAGTTCTTCCGCTTCAGCGCGATTAATTACTCGATTGATACTCCCTTCTCGATATCCATTGGGAACATGAACCACTTTTAAGGGTTCAAGTCTTTGGGGCGGATATTGTCTTAAAGGAATCAGGGGAGATGTTTGATAACAGAGGTCATTACTGAAACGTATTATTTCGGGCATACAACGGAAATGTTCAAGAAGTACAATTGGAGAGTTAAAACGTCTCCTTCCATGATCAAAAAGACTATTGTCAATACTAAAAGAATCGGCGTGTTCAAAATCATTTAAATATTCATCTCTAAGACGAAAAACTTGTTCTCTGTTCACACCAATCGCTTCCGGGCTAATCTGTTTGTCATCTCCTACAATAAGTAACTGTTTAGCCAAATACATCAATGGCAGAGCTTCGGGTCCACATTGCGATGCTTCATCAACAATGATAATATCAAACATTCCAGGACTTGGTTCAATTGTTTCATATACACGATGAAGAGGCATAATCCATGCAGGAATTGCATCCTTACATTTTGAAAGTTGCTGTTGGGCATCTCTCATATATTGAATTCTATATTTACTATATTTTCTTTTAGCCTTTTCGAACGCTTGTTGCCACCCAACTAAATAGCGTCTATGTTTTTCTTCCATACGACTGAAGCAAAATTTCCAAGCTAAAAAAGCAGAAAGTTCCGCAAGATTTTTACCAATTTCACCATCAATTTGCCGTAAACTGCGTTCAAGGCTTGGAAGATCATCCTTATTGATGAAATCTTCTAACCATGAATTTGCTCGTGCCCACGCCCATGCATTCTCAAGAGATTTAAATTCAGATAACACTGCTAGAGAATTTTGAGAAAGTTCTATTGCGAGAAGAGGAGCAAATTCAGAGAGTTTGTGAAAAAGACCTCTTACTTTTTTTACTCGATCTGACAATTTTTTAAGGTTATTAATTCTTCTCAATAAATCAGGGTAAGCCTT
>JAHIOG010000343.1 GCA_018895675.1 bacterium | reverse complement strand
CAAAAAGAAAAACAACATATTACACGGGGTAAAGAAAATTTTAATGCAAAGGCGCAGAGATCGCAAAGGTACGCAGAGTTTACCCCATGTAATAAGAAAAGACAAAAATAACATGAAAGTGAATAAACGAACTATTACACGGGGTTTATTAGAAAACTTTCTTCAAAAAGTGCTTGCCCTGTTGAATATTACTATTTCTCCTTATGAACGAGCCTTTCTAAGGTTCCTTTATTACATTGGTTTGATTACCCTTTATGATAGTTATTCTACGGGGCTTGTCTTAAATGTGTCAACAGCTTCGGTTTGGCTACATGTTTGTTATGCATTTAATAATTCTCTGCGTTCTCTGCGCCTCTGCGTTTATAAAAATATTTTTTCATTGGCTCTGTCTTGTCCAGGTTAGGGTTAGAACCTGTTAATTAATCGTATATGAATTTTTGCCGTCGAGAATGTATCTCCCCTGCCAAAACCGTAATCAAGACCTATAATTCCCATTCTGGATGAGAGACGAATTCCAACTCCAAAGCTGTTTGGATATCGTATTGTCTCCATCGTTAACTCTTTCCGCCGGAAATAGCCCTGATCGAAAAAGAGGAAGAAACTGCTCAGATTCCCAAAAAGCCTTCTAATTTCAAGAGTCGTCCAGGCAATTTGGCTACCCCTGAAAAAATCATTGGGATAACCTCTCAGGCTTCCGGCGCCTCCGAACCAGTACTGATCGGAATACACCGGTTCTTCGCGGGTTAACCATTTTGCCCTGGCATGAACCATAGCAGCCATTACCCAGTTGGTCTTCAATGGAAAATATGTTTCGGAATTGAACATCACTTCCGACCGGACTTTTGTATCAAGCGAATCCCGCTGCTGAATACCGGCTGAATATGTCGTATTTAGCATAAATCCCCTTGACGGATTGTAAAAATTATTTCGCCGGTCAATGCCGTATTTCAAACCAATAGCATTAGTTTTTGTTTGCACAAGACCAAGCAAGTTCCGACCTCCGGGAGTGGGCAATGTCGATTCGTGACTGACCGTCAGCTCGATACTGCCTCTCTTAAACGAATAGAAACCGGCGCTGACGCCTAATTTTCGGATCACTACAAGAGTATCACGCAATACCTGTTCAAATTCAACCGTTCCGAACATATCTGATTTCCATATCCATGGTTCGGTATAACTCATGCGAATCTGCTGGGAATAGCGGTTTGCCTTTGACCAATAAAGAAAGAGTTGCCGCCCGGTTCCGGACAGATTGTGGAATTTCAAATCCAGTTCTCCGGTGAAATAGCCTTTCCGGTTATAGGTTTCCGGAACATATCCGACGACGCCTCCGAACTCATTCTCCTGCAGTTCTCGCATACTGATGAGTATCGCAGTCTTCCCTTTACGGGTTTTGACAATCTCATTAGCAGAGTTGATTGTAAGAAAAGGAAAGCGACGTAAAGACCGTTTCAGTCGCTCGTTCAATGCCGGTGAATAGCGTTTGCCAATATAATCCTTAACCATCCGCCGTATGACAGCGGGTTTAGTTTTCTTTACCCCCTTGAAAAGAATTGTATCTATTTGGGTTATTTCACCCCAATCAAGACGTAATTTAGGATTTAGCCGAGTAACTCCATCGGCAAAGCCGGGACTGACCGATTCCAAATAAAGAACCGGAAAATAATATCCCTCCCGCACCGGAATTTGCATCAGTTTGGTGGTCAATTCTTGATATTGATCAGACTTTACAAACTTATTGGAAAATTCCTGTTGTATCCTTCCAAGCGCAGCTCCAGCCGGACGATCGAATACGATATCAATCTCTCCGAATATCAATGAATCAGTGGGTTGTTCCGGTTCAGCGACAGCAGGGACAAATACACCGATAATAACAGATATAAAGAGACTTATCATGATGAAATATGAACGCAATCTATCAATCAATTTTCGAATAATCTGACTGTATGCTATTTGTCGGACGTAATTCATTAAAATAATGCCCTGATCTCTCCACTACCTAAATGATAGATTTCCCGGTTGGGTTCATCCCAGCCTTCATAATTCAAGCGCAGGCTCAGGTTCTTGCCAAGCCTGTACTCCGCTGAAACGCCCCAGCCATACGTATTCCCTTCTTTTTTTCCGCCGCTCATTTCCCAGGGAATCGGCGATCCCTCCGGCGTGACTACAACCCTGTCAATCTCCAAGAACGTTTTCCAGCGTCCTTTGTTTTTCAGCTTTCGTTCATAACTATTCCGAATTCCAATCAAAAATGCTCCAAGTTCATCGCCGGTTTGCTCAATATCGTAATTTCCGGTGAGTTCACATTCAAACAGGTGAATAGTATTCAGCAGATAGGAAAAGGTATTTTTCAGCCGGAAGGATTGAATATCCCGATCCCTGAGTGAATTAATCTTCGATTGACGATATGTATATTTGCGGGCAACATCCGATTCTAACCTGATATCTCCCATAAACCGTCCTTTGTATCTCAGCGAGGTTTCTTTTACAGAAGATGTTTCCCGTCCTTCCCATCCACGAATGTCCAGCTGACTGATCTTACTGGTCTCCATATACCGCAAGCGCAGATCCGAACGTCGATGATCCGGTCGATAGATCACATCCTGCTGAAATGTGCGGTTGAAATACGCCCAGCGATCATCAATATTATCACCGGAAAACGTAAGGAGACTGAATGGATTGTCTCTGTCACGGATTTGCTGCTGCAACCGGATGTCCGTTAGTGTTGTCAAACGTGTTGGCAGTTTCCACGGTATTTTTCCTTTCAGACGTCTGCCGTCCAATTGAAAACGCAAGCCATTCTGAACACTCGTCACCGGTACTTTGATCTGCGAAGGAATAATCCGCAGAATATAATCTCCCCGGGGATGGGGCACATAATCGGCAAACGTCGAATCGTACGTATATTGTCCTTCACCTTCCCCGACATAAAAATAGCGGTATTCTTTCTTGACGGTTCTTTCTTCTTCGATCTTCATGGTCGTTTCCCAGGAAAACGGCAATCGTTTGGGATGCTGTTTCAGCATGACGTCCATCAATTGAACTTGCTGGTCAGGTGATGCGCTTTCGCCCGGATATTTTTTCCTGCGGTAGGTATATGAAAATCGGCTGTAAAAGGACTTCCAATCATTAATCTGTCCACTGACGGCAACATTCTGTGAAGAACTGGCTTGAGTCCGTTTATTTTCGATTAAATCATTGTCGTTACGGAAATAGGTTTCAATTCGCCCGGTAAATTTATGATTCCCGTTTAAGTCAATTCCATAGCGCTGTTCAAGAAATTGGAAATTGCTCAGATCATCCGCTGCTCCTGTGCGTTCCTCGCTATAGAATTCGGTGAAAGGTTTGATGTTTTTAATATTGAAACGAAGCAACAGTTTCTGCCGCAGCCAGTCAGAAGATCCAATCAAGGAAATACTACGTTTGATGCGTTCCTGATAGAGTTCCAGCCGGTCGATCAATTTATAATGCACGATTCCGGAAATTTTATAGCGGTTGGCGTCAATGCTACCACGGTTATATGATCCGACATCAACCGCCCATTTTACAGCCTCATTCAGATTGACGTTAACGCCGCCTTCTATCACACGCTCACCCTGAGTGGAATCCGACGGTAAATCCCATTTCCGGCGGTATTCAACCTCCTGAAAGCGATCGATGGGTTCAAAAAGTTCACCCACCTGCCGAAAATTCAACCGGACACCGATATTACTGCGTTGTGTAATTGGAATCCCGATGTTTGATTTGATATCGAAAGCCAGATCACGGTTGTTCTGATCATCAATGGATGAAAACGTATTGCCGTCCAGATCAGAACCCGCCAGTTCCGACGATAGTGAAACATACTTCGACGGTTTCCACTGTCCGGAAAAATGATATAGTCGATGGTTCGTGGGTAATTTGAGAGGTTTGACCGGCAAATATACAGCTTGCTCAATTTCCGAAGCGGGAGTTAAGGGATTTGATGTATCGACATACTCAAAATAGATAATATTAGCACCGTAAACCTTTTTGTATTTTCCTTTCACTCCAACATTATAAAAAGACGCCGAATGGGTGCCGCCGGATCCTACAAATACAAGGTTAGAATCTTCATTAAATTTATAAACACCAACGCTGTCTTCTCTAATGGTGCTCTGAAAGGCTTCCCGGTCATTATCACCGATCTGTTTTAAGCGAACCCGGTCTGTATCCGTCAGAACCAGTTCGATGGGATTATCCTTATCGTCACTTTCACTGATCAATCCGGCTGACAACTTTAGTTTTCCATCGGCTAATGCAGTAGTATTTCGTGCAATCCAGATATTTTTCTGATAAACCAGGTTCGAGTACTGAAAATCCACCGTAATCCGCGAATCGGATGTGATCAGGCGGTGCGGTGTAAAAGTAATTTCACCCGTGGAATAATCGATGACATAATCGTTATTTTCACCTCGTTTCATCGGTTCACTATTCAGCCATACTTTCTCAGTCCCCGCCAGTACAATAATAGCTGTTTCACCCTCTTTACCCGTTAACTGATAGGGACCCTGATTCGCTTCCTCTCCCATAAAATAATTGCTTGTGTACTGTCCTTTGGTGATAGCGCCGCTAAGCTGGGCATGATTACCATTGCGATTACTTTCGATTAAGACGCCTTGTAACTTTCGCTGATAGGCGCTAAGATTTCCGGTTCGATTTGAAAATTCATAATCCCCGAAGGTGATGTATTCATTTGGCATACGAACCTGAATGAAGACTTTATCGATCTCATCAATAGTTTGAGTATTTCCTTCCGGCTGGATAGGTATATTTTGATCGGTTAATGAACCAATAATTGATATATCATCGCTCAGTTGTCCCTGTAATTCAATGTTCAAGCCGGACTGCAGGGATAATCCATTATTCGTGCCGATTGATACGCCACGGTAAATAGTCCCGGACTTTAAAAAATCATAATCCGACGGCAAGGAGGTTTTCTGTCTGCTTTTTTGAGCAGGTGTTTCTTCCCGGTCTTTTATTTCCGGAAAATAGATTCGCGGCGGCGGGTTCAGGATTTGTTGACGTGGAAGATTAATATTCAAAAATTGATATCGCGCAACGACATTTAATGTATCAGAAGTCAAAAAAGCAGCTATGATCCGGCTATTGATAGCATCGATCTTCATTTCCGGAATTGTTATCAGGTTGTTATCGAGATCCCTCAGGCTTAATGTGGATGGTATAACGTATGGTCGCGAAAGAACAACCACCGAATCTTTTGGAAAAACCGTTAATGTATCTGTTTGCCAATCGGCAGCTGAAAGTGACCTTGAAATTCCAATAAACAGCAGAATCGAAACTGCTCCCGAAGTAATTTTATTAAAATAACCTTTATTTTCCAGGCAAAGACGAATCAGTGTTTCTCCAATAATTTCAACATCAACGAACCGACTTATCAACAGCACAGATCAATATGCGACCCGAACTATGCAGCAGATAAAGCTGATCGTTTTTATATGTCCCGGCAATAAACTGGCGTGGAACATCAAGTCCACTGATCACCGGCGAAAACCATTCATCCAATGACTTTGAGTAGTATAACAAATATTGTTCCTTTGCAAGTGTGATTAAAACATCATCATTGATCAACACCATACTTAAGACTTCGGATTCGATCGATGCGGACAATTGTATCATAGGCGCCCCATAGCGGTCGAACTGCAATAGTTTACCACTCTTTTCCAACACCGTAATCAGTCCGGATTTCGCCATTCGGATCAGTTGAGGTTCCACCAGCGAATAGCGACCGTATTCAATTCCGGCAAAGACGGTGATGTCGTTTTGACGGATATTCAAACGTACGATCTCGGAATTTTCATCTTCCAGGATAAAAATCTCCCCAAGCCCCGATAAGATAACCGATCGGGGAAATGACAGTTGATAATCGCTGTTCGGATCGGGATAACTGGTGATATAGTTCAGATCACGATCAAAACGCACAATCCGGTGATTATTATAATCGGCAACGATCAGGTCCAGTCCCGACGCTATACTGATATCCACAGGCGTATCGAACTGCCCTTCGCCCCAACCATATCCGCCGTTGACATTCAGAATTTTGCCATCATCTTTCAGGCGGTAAATTTCATGCCGCTTATTTTCCAGCAGGTAAATATCGCCAAACCGGGAAACAGCGATGGATGAAAATTCAGCGCCTTTCGGTAACGGAGCCGGAGTCAGGTCTTTTAGAATATTGATCTGTCCCCGACTTATCCCGGTCGATAATAAAAAAATCCAAAAATAGCGAAATAACGTTTTCATGATCTTCATTATACTACACATAATTAAAATTGTTTATATCAGGAGAAATATTGGGATGATGGAAGAAAAATGAAATTAAATTGTTTCCAAAGTATGATAGTTGTGATTTTCTAACAATTGAATCGAGATTTATCCTTATTCTGTTTAATTGAAATACTTTTCGATTTTATTGATCATAACCGGTTTTATAAACACGATTACATTATTGACAACTTTGATGGTTTCGTAAAAAGACCCGAAGCTGTCATTCTGAGGCAGCGAAGCAACGAAGAATCTCGTCGATAATTGGCTAAGATTCTTCATTCGTACCTCATTCAGAATGACATGATTTGTACTTTTTACGAGACCATTAACTTTCATTTCAGGCATCTTTCACTAAATCCCGGAAAATTTCCACGGTGCTTAAAATCTGATCTTTTGTTATATCAAGATGGGTCACGGCTCGAATCCGTTCTGCGTCAACGGCATTGGCAGCTATTCCCTGCCGCAATAATGCCTGAGACAGGCTTACTGAATTAAATTTTGTATGCCTGACATGGATCATCACCATATTGGTCTGAACCTGCTTCATATCGATAAAAATACCGGGTAGATTTTTAAGATTTTCAGCCAACAGGCGAGCGTTTTCATGATCGTCGGCAAGGCGTTTGATATTGTTATCGAGAGCGTACAGGCAGGCAGCTGCAAGGATACCGACCTGACGCATCCCCCCACCGAAAATCTTACGGTATTTTCGGGCTTTATGGATAAATTCTTTCGTTCCGGATAAAACCGATCCGATCGGCGCTCCCAGCCCCTTTGAAAAGCAGAGACTAACACTGTCGAAATAACCGGTCCACTCCCTGGCAGGAATTCCAGTAGCAACCACCGCGTTCATTAAACGAGCGCCGTCAAGATGTAACGGAATCCCTTTTTGGGCTGCCAGTTTAGCTATCTCTGCAATATTTTCAAGCGGATAAATCGTTCCACCGGCGCGGTTATGTGTATTCTCTATACAAATTAATCCTGTTGGCGGAAGATGAACGTTATCGGCACGGATTGCATTTTTCACATCATCGATATCCAGAACACCGTAATTCCCTTGCAATGTACGCATCTGTACCCGGGAAAGAAACGCAGGCGCGCCGGCTTCATAGTTGAAAATATGACAATTTTCTTCGCAGATGACTTCCTGTCCCGGCTGTGTGTGAATCTTGATCGCAATCTGGTTTGACATTGTTCCGCTGGGTACATAAAGCGCATCTTCCTTTCCCAGCAATTCAGCCACCCGCTTCTGTAGAAAATTCACGGTTGGATCTTCGCCGTAAACATCATCCCCGACGTCTGCCCGCATCATTGCATCGCGCATTCCCCTGCCGGGTCTCGTAACGGTATCACTTCTTAAATCAATACGAATATGGTTCATTGTTGTTCCTATTTAATAATGTTCTTATACACAAATCGTGATTTATTTCAGAAAGAGCATTTTGTGTTTATACTGAAACTCGCCAGCCTGAAACACCAGAAAATACTCGCCCGAACTAACCGGTTTGTGCTGCGCGTCTCTACCATCCCAGATTAATTGATAATATCCCGCTTTACGCAGATGATTTTCCAATTCGATAACCAGTTGTCCGTTAATACTATAAATACGCGCCGAGACAATTGCATCCCGTGGAAGTTCGTAGTTTATAACCGTACTGGCGTTAAATGGATTAGGATAACTGGACTCTACCCTGAAAGTCCGGGGCAATATCAGCGATACTTCTATTGTACCCAACCGGCGATCCACTTCCAGAACCTGTCCCTTTTCTCCGGCAAGGATCAATTCCTTCAGTTCATATAACACAAAGCCTGTAAAACCACCAACCGGCGTTAGCGGAACATTGATAACGACTTCGTCTTCCGGTCCGTAAACGCCGCCACTCAGATTAAAGATCAGAGTTTTCAGAGTACCGTTTTTAATATTACTATGAATCTGAAAACCTTTCGGATCGCCGTCGATCTCCGCTTCTCTGACTGTCACCTGATCTGTTTGAAACGCTATCATGATTTGAATCCCCGCTACCGGAACGTTCGGAAAAACGGCAATCCCCAGCTTGCCGGATTGTCCGTTCCCAATGGACCCATCTCGTATAACAACGGTCACATCACCGGCTAACACCGTTTTTAAACCCGCTAACCCGAATGCCATCACAATTAATGCTAAGAAAATCTTCTTCATAACAACCAAGCCAAATTACTGCATTTCTCGCTTTTTGTCAATTCAAAACCCATTTGAAATCAGCCTGTGAAAAAGAGAGGTATGTCGTGATATATAAATTTTGACCTTGATTAATTAGCAAATGAATACTAAAATCGCACTGATATGGAGAAACATACTGAGCAGGAACTTATAAGATTATTTGAAGATTGGGCGGGAGAAAATGTCGAAACCATTCATCCGCTTCCTCCGTCCGGTTCATATCGCGAATATTATCGTATTAAAAGCACGAAACACTCAGCCATCGGCGCTTATAATTCCGATAAAAAAGAAAATCGTGCATTCACTGAATTCACCCGGCATTTCCACTCCATCAATCTGAATGTTCCCGAACTATTCCGGGAAAATGCGGAAGAAGACATCTATCTTGTGGAAGATCTCGGTGACACTACATTATACACATATATCAATCAGTACCGCGAAGGTAAAAACTACCCGGACCGACTGATTGATATCTATAAATCGGTGATCGAGCAACTTCCGAAATTTCAGATCACCGCCGCAAAGAACCTGAATTACAATGTCTGCTATCCGCGCTCACGTTTCGACAAACGCTCAATGATGTGGGACCTAAACTACTTTAAATATTACTTCCTCAAACTGGCTAAGATACCATTCGACGAAGAGTATCTCGAGGAAGATTTTCAGGCGTTTACCGATTATCTGCTGCGTACGGAAACCGATTATTTCCTTTACCGGGATTTCCAGTCCCGGAATGTGATGCTCAAAAACGGCGTTCCTTATTTCATCGATTATCAGGGCGGACGACGCGGCGCCTTACAATACGATCTCGCCTCCCTGCTTTATGATTCCAAAGCCGATATGCCCGACGAAGTTCGTAAAATACTACTGGATCATTACATCACAGTTACATCAAGTCTGATCGACATCAAACCCAAGGAGTTTACTCAGTATTTCTACGGCTATGTGCTGATCCGGATCATGCAGGCAATGGGATCCTACGGTTTCCGCGGATTTTATGAGAATAAAGAACATTTCCTTCAGAGTATTCCATATGCCTTGAACAATCTATCAACCCTGTTAAATACTGTTCAGTTACCGGTTGAAATTCCCACCTTATTGAACATTCTGGAAAAGGTTGTTCACTCAAGACGTTTGCTAAACATCAGTACCGACCAGAAAACATTGACGGTAACGGTTAATAGTTTCTCCTAT
>JAHIOG010000342.1 GCA_018895675.1 bacterium | reverse complement strand
TTTCCCGGCGGCGTTCACGAATTACGAGCAATGCCGGTAAAAGTGTAAATGTAACCGCCGCCACTGCTAACAAACCAATTCCGGTAATCAATCCCATTTCGCTCAGTACTCTTGAATCTCCGATCATCAATGCAAAAAATGCGCAGGCTGTAGTAAGTGCGCCCGTTATTATACCCATACCGGATTTCAACAGACTTCCTTCCATGGATTTTTCGATGGAATTACCTAAAGCCCGCATCTCCGTAAAACCGGCAATAATATGGATCGAAAAATCAATACCCAACCCGATCAATACAACGAAAAACATTAGCGTCATTATATTTAAAACCGGAACAAGTATCGCCGATAAACCTGCCGCCCAAATCAATCCGACCACTAAATTCAGCAATGCCAAAACGGGAGCCACCCACATGCGGAATGAAATAATCAGCAGGACGCCGATAGCAATCATAGAGATAATAGATGTGTATTCCACACCCTGCATTCCATATACCATTTCATCACGTCCCATGGGGATAGTTCCAGTTAATCCCGCCTGTACTCCGGGGAAATCTTTTAAAGTTTCGGTCACAACCGCTTGAACAGCATCAGTGCCTTCCACCATTAAAAATGCTTCCATCATACTGAAATTTGGAATTACGTTCAGGATGAGAGCTTTCCTGTCGTATGAGATAAAATAGGGTTCGCCCAGCAATAATTTATCCACAGCAGAATGCGTCTCTTGCAAACTTACATCCTCGCCTGAAATGTAACGATGCATAAGTTCGAGCCAGCTTTCAATTCCGTCTAAAAAATGGTAGGCGCCGTCTTCTTTTTCCCGGGTTGATAAAGCTTCGTCAGGCTCAATATATTCTTTCTCAAAACTGTTATTAATATTCGTCAGTAATGGCACAAGGTTTGGATTCTGGAAAATATCCCGCATGTTTTTTAAGTCCGATTCCTTAATTAGCGCAAAACCGTGATTGCGGATAAAATCCACATCCTGTTTGTAATCTACACGACGTACATAAATCTTTTTTTCACTTTTATTTTTCGGGTTTGGAATTGGCGCCAGCAGTTTTGGAGCAATAGTGTCCGCAAATGCTTTTATTTTAGCTTCTTCACCCTGTACCACAATGACAATACTTGAAGCGGAGACAAATTCGTCTAAAATACGATCAAATTCAGCGGTACGCTTATCGCCTTTCGGGAGCATATCGGACCATTTGGGCGAAATTTGTATTTGACTGGCTAATATGATACAAATAATAGTTATAGCTGTTACAATAATTAGCATTCTCCATGGATGATTGGCGTGTAATTTTGCGAGCTTGCTCAGTATTTTGTCTCTCATTTTATACTCCCTCTGTTTATCAGGTAAAAAATCATTTCAATTTTAAAAATATGCTCTTAAGCGCACCCGGGCGCCATATTCCTGGAAGCCGAACTCGTCGGTACTGTCTCCTACAAACCAGGATCCCAGAATACTGAGTTCCACATCCTGGAAAATCCGGTAGATCAGCTGCGGCGCAATAACGGCGCTTTTATCATCCAGGTTGGCGATGCCGAAAATACTCACATCCAGCAGATCGCCCAGGGGATACATTGCCAAAGCAAACAGGTAGTTTTGATTCAGGCTTTTACGCTCGCCGGCAAAATAGACCAGGTAATCATCGAAGACGGTTTTGTCTGCCGGAGAGCCAAGATCGCTGTGATAATATTCTGTAAGAAGAAACAGAGAATTGGCGAAGGTATAATCGGCGCCGATAACATATTCGTATTGCAGGTTATCATTTTCATAATCCAGCCGGTGTACAGCCGCTTCACTGCGAATTCCCACACCGAACAGTTCACCTTCGAGGTTGAATCCGTACAGATCGCGGGCTTGAGTTGTCTTTCCGAATAATTTGTTCTGAATGAGTTGACTCCGACCGTAGACCGCGGAAAGATCGTAATGCCCGATTCCCGTCTTCAGTTGATAATACTGGACGGTTTCATCCCAGTTCTACTTCGGTTGCAAGATGCCGCTCAGGGTTATTCGTCCAGCCAGCGGAATGGACAGTTTTATGGCAGAAATCCCGGTGTTTTCATAGGTTGGATCCATGAGATCTTTTAGGTTGAAAATGTCGGTCGGATTCCAGGCGTAACCAACGCCGGGTGCAATTTGCTGCTTACCCAGTGTCAGATCGAATAGCTTGTGGTGAAATTCCAGGAACATATTATCGATGAAGAGGGTATCGGAAAAACAATAGGGCATATTAGAAAGCGTATCCAGACCCATTCCATCCTCTGTTGGAAAGACTGGCCAATATTTCTGGTTGATAAAATCCATGAAATTCAGTTCGGTCTGACCGTTGAATTGCTTATAG
>JAHIOG010000001.1 GCA_018895675.1 bacterium | reverse complement strand
TTGGGTAAAATTGCTGGAACCGGTAATGACCCTGCCGACATCGCGGTCGCCTTCAGCGAAAGTCATAATGTAAAGTTTGGCATGAATATTTTGAGAAGGATAGGCTCTGATTTCAAGTTTCTTACCGCGAATCCATTCGATAAACTTAACAACACCTTCTTCGACCTCCCGTTTATCTTCTGAATCCTCCATTTCCTTTTCGACAAGTCCCGAATATTCCTGTTTTGTTTCCGCGTGGGAAAATTGCAGTGCCTGCCTGTCCCGAAAAGCATCGGAACGCAGACAAGATTGCTGTGGGTTTTGATTTGCTTTTATTAACAAATCATAGGTCTGTTTGCTTGTGTTTATACCAATCAGAATTCTAATTTTTTCTGTATTTTCTAATGATTTATAAATGGCATAGAAACCGCTCGAATAGAAATACCCGACCAGGCAGTCAAAGAATTTTGTGTCTTTTATCAAGACACGAAATCTCGCTTTAAGGTTTTGCTGTTCTTCGTTGGTAATGAAAGTTAAATCAGTGTTAATCATATTTTAGTTTCCTTAATAGTAATGAACTTTCATTTTTAGAACTAACCCTTGAAATAATATAGATAACAAATTATCATCCAATTTAGCAATAAATGTCCATATCCATCCATTTTTTCATAATTTCCCATATATAGCCATTTTTGAACTCATATAATTTCCGGATCTTCCGTAAACCGTGTTCGTAGTGATAATAAATATTATTTTCTCAAAAGGCAATGGAAATTTTCATGAAGAGCCATTCACAAATTGCTATTACATTTCTTTTCTATCGCTGGTTTTTCTCAACTCTCGGTCAGCCGCAGCAAGTAAATCACCGATAGCACGATTCTACCATCGCCCAGGATCAGGAACAAGGTTGTTAGAAATTATACCCAAAAAAGATTAGTGGAATGGGTCTTGGTCAGCAATAAAGTTTCGGCCAGGGATTGGAGTTCCCGGCGCCATATCCCGCTTCCTGTTGAACGTTTATATAGAAATACTCTTCAAATAGTGTGACCTCAAATTGCCATATGATTCGTTGGCAAAGAAACAGCTACTACGGAAGAATCCATGATGGCTATTTGCGCATTTTTCGAAAAGATTATTGGCGGTCTTTGAGCATTTTACAACAATTTGGGAGATTGGCATAAGCCTCTGAATCTGCTTCAGTATCATTAGCCTTATATCCCAGAGCAGAAATTGCCTTTTCTATTCCATCAAGTTTTATCTTTCCAGGGTTATAGTTTATGTGCCCGACTAAATTCTCTACATCTATATTTACTGATAATATACCGTCCATATTTTTTAGTCCACTTTCAATGGTATTTTTACACATACCGCATTGAATGGTTGGTAACTTCACCATAACATGTGATTTTTTGGTAGGGGTTTTTGCACTTTTTTCATGCTGGGCACTATCATTTCTGCCACAACTAACAAACCAAATTTAAAAAATGATGACCAAGATTGTTTGAACTAACTTCATTTTTACTCCTCTTTTATTTTATTACAATTTTTCAAACCACATTAAAATACCTATTATTACAAATTCGGCTGCCGCTATTTTTTCTATTATTTCACCAGGAATTTTAGCATAGAGCCATTCTCCAATAAGAATTGCAAGACCTGTCAGGACAGCAAACGCCAGAATTGATCCAATAAATATTCCTAATCCTGATAATCCTTTCCCTTTCATGTCTAAAATAGCTAACTGTGTCTTATCACCAAGCTCCGCCACGAAAATTGATCCAAATGCTAGCAACAAGGCTTTTATAATGTCTTCTTCATACCGCGTTCTTTCGCAACAAAATCTGATTAATTGCTTAGACTATTGTGGTGTTTGGTTCATAAGTCTCTAACTTTTCAGTCTTTGTAGTAACCCATTCGTAAAGAGTGGGAATAACAATCAGAGTCAATAGTGTGGAGGATGCAAGTCCACCTATTACGACAATAGCTAACGGCCTTTGCACTTCTGAGCCGGTACCGGAAGTTATGACCAGTGGCAACAATCCCAGGGCAGTGGTTATTGTAGTCATCAGGACGGGTCTTAGCCTTGACAAAGAACCGGTGATTATCGCTTCTCTT
>JAHIOG010000029.1 GCA_018895675.1 bacterium | reverse complement strand
TCGAAAAAGTTATGGAGGATTATACTGTTCTCCCATTCAGGTTTTGCACCATTGCTACCAGTATCGAGGAAATACGAAACCTCTTGATGAAAAGATACCAGGAGTTTAAGAATCTGCTAAGGTCGATGGATAATAAAGTGGAACTGGGACTGAAAGTCATCTGGCGGGATATGGATGCAATTTTCCAGGAGATTACCGAATCCAACAAGGCTGTCAGGAATCTGAAAGATAGATTACTCAAGAAAGGCACATCTGCTTCAATTGATGAAAAGGCGGATCTTGGCAAAACAGTGAAAGAAGCTCTGGATGCAAAAAAAGCAGAAGAGACTGAAGAAATCATTGACGCCTTAAGACCAATTTGCACAGATATTCGCAATAACAAGGCTATTGGTGATAAGATGGTCCTTAACTCAGCTTTTCTGGTTGACCGCTTGAGAGAGATAGAATTTGACGATGCTGTTGACAACCTGACCCGAAAATATGATGAAAGATATATGCTTAAATACGTGGGGCCCGCGCCGCCTTTTAATTTCGTTGAACTCGTTATAAAAAGCGGGCAGGAATAGTGTATAACTAAACAATAGGTAAGTATGTCTGAAGGAAAATATATCTACTGTATAATTAATTCTGCAGATGAGAAAGACTTTGGCGATATGAGTATTGGTGGTCGTGGGGATAGAGTTTATTCTATTTGCTATCAGGACATAGCCGCTGTAATCAGCGATTCTCCTGTTAAGGAATATCGTATTTCACGGGAAAATGTACTCGCTCATCAGAAAGTAATGGAGATGTTGATGAATGATCATGACATCCTGCCTGTCAAGTTCGGAACCATTGCCGGGGAAAAAGACGGAGTGAAATCCGAAGAGAGAATCAGAAATGAGGTATTAAAGGTAAGATATAAGGAGTTAATAAGTCTCCTGAATCTAATTGAAGGAAAGACCGAGCTCGGATTGAAGGCTCTCTGGAAGGATATGAATGTCATTTTTCAGGAAATAGTGAATGAAAACAGGGAAATAAGGAAGATAAAGAGATTGGTAACCACAGAAAATCCCGCCCGGGCGCGAGGTCATAAAGTAAGAGTGGGAGAAATGGTTAAAAATGCCCTGGATGAGAAAAAGAAGAAAGAGGAATTAAGTATTCTAAGATTCTTGAAGAATAATTATGTTGACGTTTGCCGTAATAAAGTTTTCGGTGATAAAATGGTTGCAAATTTTGCTTTCCTGGTTGATAAAGAAAAAGAGACGGAATTTGACAATATGGTTAAACAGTTATGTAACCAATATAATGGCGAAATGCAATTCAAATACATAGGACCGGTTCCTCCTATTAACTTTGTGGAATTAGTGATCAAATTCGAAAGGTAATAAAGTGGCTAAAAATCAAGAAAGTCAGTCTGAAAGTCCAAAATTTGGTTTATTGGATTTACTATTCCCGGTCTTTTTTATTCCTGTTAAAGGAGTTGTGTGGATAGCAGAAAAACTAATAGAGACCGCAGAAGCGGATATTACCGATAAAGCCAAAGTGCAGGAGGAATTATTAGAACTTCAAATGCGCTTTGAGTTGGAAGAAATTGGTGAAGATGAGTATAACCGCAGGGAAGAAGAACTTTTGGATCAATTAGAAGCGATAAGAGAATATGAAGAAAGAAAAGGAGGTTAACATTGAGCGAGAAGAAGTTAGGACCTTTTAGGTGTCCCCGTTGTGGGGCGGTCACCTGGGGAAATTTAAAATATTGCAACGAGTGCGGACAGGCTCTGGATAAAGAGTGTGAAGAGTGTGGAGCAAGCTGGCGGCACTACTTTTCGTATTCATATTGTCCAAATTGTGGCGCAAGATTGAAGGCAAAAAAAGAGAGTGGCAAAAAATAACATAAGGAGGTTAATATGGCTAAAAGTATTGCGGAATTGATAGCTGCAGCACGGGAACAAATTAGTAAATTGACTGGTCTTGAACTTGGCAGTGTCCTCGGTGCAAAGAAGGAAGAAGCCGGATGGAAGATATCCATCGAGACGATTGAAAAATATTCTATCCCTGATCAGATGGATATTTTAGCAATCTACGATGCTATACTTGATGATGATGGAAATCTTCTTCAATTCAAGCGTAGAGGACTGCGAAAGCGGATAGATACCGAACCGATAGAAGAAGAATAAAAATTGTAGCAGGAATCCTATGGAATTAAAGGATTTTTCCTTTCTCCTGTTTGGCGGGAAAGGTGGGAATGGTAAAACTACGAGCGCATGCGCAACCGGTTTATATTTAGCCGGAAAAAATCCGGGTAAGAAAATACTGATCGCTTCTACCGATCCCGCTCATTCTATCGGAGATAGTTTTGATATTGGAGTAGGAAATTTTCTTACTCCGGTAAAGGGTGTTAAGAATTTATGGGCTCTGGAAATTTCTGCGGCTGATGAATCTGAAAATTTCAAGAATAAGTATGATGTTGTGATGAAAAAGATTGCCGAAAGAGGAACTCTGTTTGACAAACAGGATATTGAAAGTTTCTTTTCGCTTACAATACCGGGTCTTGATGAAGTGATGGCGGTTATCAAAATTGCCGGTTTGTTGAGAAAGGGAGATTTTGATTTGATCATTCTGGATACAGCTCCTACCGGTCATACAATCAGATTCCTCGGAATGCCCGGTCAAATGGAGAAATTCATTCATGTAATGGAGCTAATGCAGTCAAAGCATAGATTTCTGGTTAAACAATTTACAGGAAGGTATCGCAAGGATGACGCGGATGAATTTTTAGAGACGATGTATGAAGACATTAGAAGATTAAAGAGATTGTTAACAAACCCAAATACTACTCTTTTTATCCCGGTAGTGATCCCTGAGTATATTCCTGTAATGGAAACAGAGAAGCTGCTCAAAGTTTTAAAAAAGCAAAAGATATTGGCTAAATACATAATTGTTAACCGTGTTAAAATGAGTGATGGAATCTGTCCGTATTGCTCATCTGAAGCGGAAGAACAGGTAAAATGGTTAGATGAGATTCGATGTAGATTTGCGGCTTATGATATCAGTGAAGTACCGTCTTTCCCTCATGAAGTTCGCAATATTGAGCGCTTGAGCGACTATGGAGATATTTTGTTTGGTAAGAAGCAATATAGTGCGCTGGTGCAAGAAAAATTAACAGGCAAATCAGAAAGCAAGGAAGTTTTCTCTTTAAAAAGAATTAGTTTCAATTATATGAACAATGGAACCTGTTTTTACATATTTGGGGGTAAAGGAGGAGTAGGAAAGACTTCCATATCTGCCGCAACATCAGTTCATCTGGCAAAAAATAATCCTTCTAAAAAACTGATTATTTTTTCAACTGATCCCGCTCACTCTTTGAGTGAGATATTTGAAGCGCATGTTGGAGGAGAAATATTACAAATTAAAGAACAGCCTAACCTGTATGCTCTGGAAATTGATTCTGATAAACTGTTAAAAGATTTTAAGGACAATTACCGGCGCAACATTGATGAGATTTTTAGAAAATTCGGAAGAGTGGATATAAAATTTGATAGAGAAGTTTTTGAAGAACTTGTTTCAGTTAGTCCACCGGGTTTAGACGAAATTATGGCGCTAATCAAAATTATTGATTTTATGGACGAAGATAAATTCGATATATATGTTTTTGATTCAGCGTCAACCGGTCATCTGCTTAATTTTCTGGAAATGCCACAGATTATCCGGGAATGGATAAAAGCGCTTTTTCGGTTAATTATCAAGTATAAAAATGTTATAAGGCTTCACGATACCGCCGAGGATCTTTTGGAACTTTCAAAAGGGATTAGAAAAGTGAGAAATATCCTGACGGATGCAAACCGGTGTGAATTTATGGCGATCACCATACCCGAAGTTATGGCAATAAATGAGCTGGAAAGATTACTGCTTGGGCTTAATAAGCTTGAGATACCTGTTAAAAGAATTCTATTTAACATGGTTCGTCCCAAACGGACTGTGATTTTTGTCAGTTAAAAAGGCGAGGAGAACTTGAAATTCTCCAGAGAGTAATGCAGGAAAAGTCCTCTCAATATAGTATTGCTCATGTTCCATTATTTCCACATCAGATAAATGGGGTGAAAAGATTAAGTGAAATGGCTGAGGTTTTATATGAATGAAATAAATATGGCGAGAGCCTTGCCCCCGGTTAGCAAATCAATACCTTTCCGCAGTAAAATTTTACCGCCCATGTCGTCAGGTATTCCCCTTTTAGCTACAAAGCTTCCGGAAATTCGTTATATACCAATGGTTTCCGGGGTAATACCACTGGTTAGTACTCATATTCCAATAACTATCCAAAGACATTTAGGTTTACTGCCAAGCAGACAGTGGGGTAAAACCGGAATTCCAGTTAAAAGAAGATGGGAAGTCCTGAGACCCACTGAAATCGGCTTTTTTGAAGCTCTTTGTAAACTTGTAGTAAAGGTTAGTACAGCTCCGATTCAACCTATGGTAGCCATTGCAAGAATAGGTGAAGAAATTGAAGCGCATACAGGGGAAGAGCGTGATATAGAAAGTCAGATCAGGGGAGAAATTCTCGAACTTAGAATGAAGTATGAGATGGAAGAAATCACAGGGGGAGAATTCAGAAAGAGAGAAGAAAAACTTAAGAAGAAACTTGGAGACCTGGGAAAATGAATCATATTGTAAACAATCTCCATGACTTAATAACTATAAATTATTTTTGGATTTAATAAGGAGGTAGAAATGACAAAAAAACCAAGTTGGACAAAGATTACTGCTGAAGAGAAAGAGAAGATAGATAAAAAAAAAGTAACTGTTACTTGTGCTTTCTGTAAGGGTAAGGGAAAAGACCCCTGGGATCTTTTGTCCAAACTTTCTAAATGTCAGGTCTGCCATGGTAAAGGGGAAGTTGAGATATTAGGGCCGGTTGTCACCTGTAATTTTTGTCATGGTTCAGGCATTCAGCCATACACCACCAGCAGACTGCATTGTCTTGCCTGCGGTGGAAAAGGAGTGGTAACTAAGATAAAGCCTTCACAAAAATGCCCTAAATGTGGAGGTACAGGCATATATCCTCGCCGCCCTCATCCGGTAGCCTGTCCTGCATGTAAAGGGCAGGGAGT
>JAHIOG010000341.1 GCA_018895675.1 bacterium | reverse complement strand
TTTCAGTTTACCTGATTCACTTCTATATAATCCCACTGATTCTGTGGCTATTGACGAGTCTCTCGATCCAGGTATGCAATCCTTGAGGATTGAATATAATAATCAAGATAAAACTATATATTGGTTTCTAATCAATAGTTATCCACTGGAATATAATAGGATTTTACGAATAACTACAGTTATTAAAGATATTCTCAAATCTGATCCAGAGTACCAATCGCTACCTGAACCATCTGGTGGTTATATATAAAGAAATGTATAACGAATCTTTTATAGAAAGTAAAGTCAAGAACATAGTTCACCGTAACCCCGAGTTTTTGACTTTAAGGGCGCCATAAAGACGGTTGATATTTTACTAATGTCGCACTGCCTATTTTTATAGAGGATATATCAAATTTGAAAAACCATACTTGTATAACAGGGACTTCTAAGCAATCAGCTTTGCTCCTGAACGCGCAGCGTTAGCGTGCTCAAGGGGAGTTCCCGATAGAATCAGGCACAGACAGGCTTGCCCGCCTCAGGCGGGGAACCTGGCCGCTTTTTCCCGACATAAAAATATTTACGTGAGAAAAATGAAATCAATACTTATATTTAAGCAAGTTATTTTAGGAATTGACGATTATGCTACAAAAACGTGAAATAAATTTGATTGCAGATTACTTCAGGGATAAGCCTGTTCAAAAAGCCTATCTGTTTGGTTCTCACGTTCGCAATGAGGCGGATGTTGATAGCGATATTGATATATTGGTCGAGTTGGATTATAGTCAGCAGATAGGATTAAAATATATAAAAATGCAGAATGAACTTCAGGATATACTAAAAAGTAACGTTGACCTGCTATCAGCGAATGCAGTATCTAAATATATTCGGCCAATAATCGATCGTGAAAAGTATCTGATCTATGAAAAATAAATTAGGCGATAAAGTAAGATTAAATCATATACTCGATGCCATAAAGGATATCAAAATATTCCTGAAGGATGCTGATTATAAAATATATGAATCAGATAAAATGATGCAATCCGCTTGTATTTCTTAAGGATAGTTGCCAGGAATGAGAATAAAACTTTTATCAGAACTAAAAAAATGGGGATGATAAGATAAAGCATATAAGTGTGAATCGAACAAATATATTTAAAATCATACCGGCGATAATCTTTCTTCTATCAAATGCATTATTTGCCCAACAATTAACCACCTTAGCCGTACTGGATTTTGAAGGGCTGGGAATTACTGAATCTGAAGCCAAAGCATTGACAAACCGACTTAGATCTGTACTGGTAAATACCGGTGCCTACCAAGTTGTTGAACGTGGGAAAATGGATGCTATATTGGATGAACAGGGATTTCAATTATCGGGCTGTACGTCTGAAGAATGTGTTGTTGAAGTTGGTCAATTGTTGGGTGTTCAGAAAATGCTTGCAGGTTCTATTTCCTTGGTCGGAAAAACATATTCAGTTGAAATGAGAATTATTGACATAGAATTAGGTAAAATCGAAAGATCAGCCACATATGATATCAAAGAAGAAATTGATCAACTTCTCACATTTGGAATGAAAAATGCTCTTAATATTCTTCTCGATGATAAAAAAGCCCGTAAAGAACAGCGTGAAAATAATATTATATCAGCCAAGACAAGCAGTAAACATTCTGATAATACGATTATTCCGAAAGAGAACACTACTACCGCAACCCCAAAACCCGGTACATTAAAGATATTTGTCGAACCTCAAGGCGCCACCATACTGATAAACAAGAAAGATTATTCCGGCAAATTCCCAATTGAATTAATGCCTGGGCAATATAATCTAGAGGTTAGAAAAGAAGGTTATGTAACCAAAAAGGATGTGATTAAAATTCAATCAGGGCAAGCATATAGTAAAACATATCGCCTTTTACAGAAAACTAGCCGTTTACAATTCAACGTTCAGCCCAATACTGCCAATATAGAGTTGAAACAAAGCGGAATAATTATTGACAAGTGGGTCGGTACAAATTCATTAAGGTTACCAATCGGAGAATATAAACTGACCTGTGATGCAAGAGGTTATAAATCACAGTGGTTCGATATTGTGATTTCAGATGATCAGATTTTAAAGAAAGAAGTTATCCTTGAAATGTTGCTAAAAACAGAGGAATCTATCTATGGCAACATCGACAATAACATGATTTTGATTCAAGGCGGAACGTTCACAATGGGTAGTAACACTGGTGATAGCGATGAAAAACCGGTGCATCAGGAAACTTTAAGTAGTTTTTACTTTTGTAGATATGAAGTTACGCAATTAGAGTGGCAATCATTAATGGGCGGAAATCCTTCACATTTCCGAGGCGATTTTCTACCGGTAGAATATGTATCCTGGGATAATGCGGTTAATTTTTGTAATAAACTGAGTGAGAGACAAGGATTGACGCCTTGTTATACTATAAATGAAACGAATATTAAATGTAATTACGCTGTTAATGGTTACAGACTTCCATCAGAGGCAGAATGGGAATATGTCGCCCTTGGTGGTAATCAGTCCCAGAATATTAAATATTCTAGTATTGTCAGAATCGATTCAATAGCCTGGTACTATGATAATTCTGGAAAGAAAACCCGCCCAGTGGGAACGAAGAAGTCAAATGATCTGGGTATATATGATATGAGTGGAAACGTAGAGGAATGGTGTAACAATTTGTACAATACTAGTTATGAACAAGTCACTTACCTGAATAACTCAAAGGGTTCACCGGGGGGTGTTTTTCGTGTGTTTCGTGGCGGTAGTTGGTTTGATAGTGCATTTAACTGTCGTCCAACAAACCGTAACTACAATATTCAGTCAGAACAGAGTAAATTCATTGGATTCCGTCTCTGCAGGTCTGCAAATTAACCAATAGTATTAAATCTTTACAGTCCGGGCCAATCAAATTAGAGGTAATTGACAAATTGCTGAGTATAAAAAGACTTCACAAGAAGCCATTTTTATTCACGTCATTATTTTCTGCTATCTTATTTTAAGTAATCTTTTAGTCTCATTTATTTATTAGCGGAGTAAAGGTTATGCCTGCAAATTCCTTTTAGCTCTTCCAGAGTCCGTGAACATTACAATATTCACGAGCAATCATTTCATCGCCATCAACGCAAAAAACCGCTTCCGGTTTATCGCCGGGTTTCAAAAACCGATAATATGATTTGCCGTCAACCTGCAATTCAATCCATTCAATATAGTGTTTCTCTTCCATCGGATGGGCTGCATTTTCGCCGACTTTGACAATTACTTTGCCTTCTGCTTTGATAATGAAAGGAACATGTTTTTCAACGGCTGAATCCTCAATCTTTTCCGCCATTAATGTCATCGGTTGACCGCAGCATACCAGGATACCACCGGCAGCGTGCAGAACACTTACGATATTACCACAAATCTCACACTTATAGACCTGCAATTTCTTAGTCATTTTTGAGCTCCAGAGTATTAATTTTTTTTATAAGGACCTTTTAAGTTCTGATAATTTCACAACATGCCTTCGTTCTTCTTCGATTATCGCATTGATACGCTTCCTTTCACTCTCAGGAACCAGATTCTTCATCTCCTGAAAATACATTATCGTATCCAATTCTTTCCCAATTGCAAATTGAAGCGCTGTTTCCGCATTTTCAATATTGGCAATATCTTCATCAAATTTCCCGAAACCAAAGACCAGATTATCGGCATAGGCTTTTAAGTAGGCAAAATATTCACCGGGATAACTTTCTGCCGGTTTGTAATCTTCAAATTTTGATAACATTGCGCTAAAAGTGGCTTTATGTTGGACCTCTTCATCGGCTAAAAAAGTAAAGAGCTCCTTGACTTTTTTATCCGGCAATTTTGTAACCATCTGCCGGTAAAACTTTTCACCGTTTTCCTCAATTTTAATTGCAAACTGGTAGATTTCACTTGAATTAAACGTTGACATTTTAATCTCCTGCTAATTTTATTGATTCATGTTTTATTAAAATCTCATCTGCCAACTTATCAAGACTTTGATAATTGGCATCTTTGGGGTAGCCTTTGATAATAACCGGTGACAGTAATTCCACTTTTAAATTTCCAAGCATACCGATAATCTGATCTACCATTTTACCGCCCCAACCATAGGAGCCGATAACAGTCGCGAACCTAACTTTTGGTCTTAACGCATTTGCCAAATATGCCGCGTAAACAGCCGCTGGATGCGGACCTGTTAACACAGTCGGTGAACCAATAACTATCGTTGCCGCGTCAACCAGTGCAATTGCCAGCTCACCAATATCGGTAACAGTCAGGTTAAATGGTTTGACCACAATGTTTCTTTCTGTTAATGAATCGATCAGATATTCTACGATTTTTTGAGTGCTTCCATGCATAGAAACATAGGGTATGACAACTTCATTTTTAACATTATCGGATGTCCAATCTTTGTAAGCATCCAGGATTAATTCCGGTTTATCATAAACCTGACCGTGGCTCGGCGCGATTATATCAATTTCAATAGCTTTCAGTTTTTCCAGATTTCCGGTTATCTTTTTTCTGAACGGCATCATAATTTCCGCATAGTAACGTTTGGCGGATTCATAAACCTTTACTTCATTCTTTACAAATAATTCACTGGAGGAAAAATGAGCCCCGAAAAAATCACAGGAAAAAAGAATACGGTCTTCCCGGAGATATGTCACCATGGTTTCCGGCCAGTGAACCCAGGGAGTCAGAATAAATTGCAGCGTCTTATCTCCCAGCGATAAGGTATCCCAATCATTCACGACTAAAAACTTATCTTCCGGAATTGGCAATAGATCGATCAACATTTTCTTACATTTTTCATTTGTCACGACTCTGGCGTTGGGGTATTGTTCAAGAATTTCAGGGATAGCTCCGGAATGATCCTGCTCAGCGTGATTGGCTATCACGTAATCAATATTTTTAACTTCCAAGTTTTCTAAATTTTCCAGTAAATCGTTTTTCTTTTCAGGATCGACAGTATCGATAAGAGCTGTATTTTCACTTCCCTGGATCAAGTAGGTGTTGTAAGTTGTCCCTTCCGGTAGAGGAATCAACTCGTCAAACAGCCTGCGGTCCCAGTGTTTTGCGCCTACTGAAAAAACAGCGGGCTTCAATTTCTGGATAGCCATCTATTCTTCCACTATCTCAAAATCCTCTTTCCCTACTCCACATTCCGGACATACCCAATCATCAGGCAAATCTTCAAAAGAGGTTCCCGGCTCAATATCATTGTCGATATCACCGACAGCCGGATCATAAACATATCCGCAAACTGTGCATTCATACTTTGACATAATTGACTCCTTTTTTTTTGTTATTTTCTTTTTATCAAGATAAGTGGGCGCTGTTTTTGGAGATTTGCCCTTAATGACTTCACGGTAATATGAATAGGTCATGGGCTTACTATCGTTCAGAGTTTCGGCATTAACAGCTTCCCCGATAAAAACAGTGTAATTCCCCACATCAAATGAATTAATTAGTCTGCATTCAAAAAATGCAGTAGCGTGATCAAGAACAATCGGAAGACCTGATTTTCCCATCTTGAAATTTGTGCCATCAAACTTATTGATCTTCCGCCCGCTTTTGAATCCGAATTTACCAATAAATTTCATGGATGTCGTCTCACCTAAAATCGATACGGTGAAAGCCCTGGATTTTTCAATAAACGAATGAGTTAAATTTTCTTTATTGATGCTTACAGCAAATGTCGGCGGCTCTGCAGTAATCTGAACAATTGCATTTGCGATCTGCCCGTTTAATTGTCCTTCGTCCTGCGACGCCACCAGATACATTCCATAGCCAATGCTTAAAAATACCTTATAGTCCAAATTTACACTTCCTAACCGGATTTGTTTGTTAGTAATTTTCATCCAACAACTTAAAATAAGCCTGCGGGTGTGCACATGCCGGACAAACTTCCGGAGCCTCTTCGCCATAATGCACATATCCGCAATTCTGACAAACCCAGAATACTTTCCGACCTCTCTTGAAAACTTTTTCTTCCTGGATATTTTTCATCAATGCCAGGTAGCGTTTTTCATGCTGCTTTTCAGCAACGGCAATCGCCTCAAAAACATCTGCTATGTCATCAAAACCTTCATCGCGAGCAGCTTTTGCGAAAGAAGGATACATTTCCGTCCACTCATAGTTTTCTCCTGCGGCGGAACCCTTTAGATTGTCAACGGTTTTCCCGATCACTCCGGCTGGAAAAGCGCCTGAGATTTCTACCTCGCCGCCTTCTAAAAATTTGAACAGACGTTTGGCGTGTTCCTTTTCCTGGTTGGCGGTTTCTTCGAATATTTTGGATATTTGCACGTAACCGTCTTTTTTAGCTTTGCTTGCAAAATAGGTGTACCTGTTCCTTGCCTGTGATTCACCGGCAAAGGCGGTTAATAGGTTCTTTTCGGTTTTTGTGTTTTTCAGACTTTTCATTTTGTACTCCTTCATAAATTATTAATAATGTTAAAAGTTTTCAAATTTTTCAAGAATATTTTTTTCGCATATTTCTATCATTCAAGAAGTTATAAGTTTTCAGGGTTATTAAAACCTTTTTTCCCTTTCATAATCCAAAGCCAAGACGATTTCCTGCGCAATCTGTGAACCTTTTACCCCTTTCATAAATCCCCGCAAGGGGATTAACATGAATAACATCCGGTGAAGCCGGTTGACATAAGCAGAGTCTAATCTTACTAACCCTGAAGGGGTTGAACTATTTCTATCTGTTTTTTCCAGAACCGTTTTCATATTTATCAAGTTAAA
>JAHIOG010000340.1 GCA_018895675.1 bacterium | reverse complement strand
TATCCGGCAGTTGCCGGATGAGTTAAGTTGACTTATTTCAATGAGTTAGAAAACTTAAGTCAAGTCAGCTAAAGCAAACTTAACTCAAGGTTTCATAGTTTACGGACAGACTCTATATAAACAATTTGATTACTAATTTCTTTTTGAGTTATATAAAACAGAAAAGCCTTTCGAAATCCTGTTCCGAAAGGCTTTTAAGAATGTAATAGGGTGATTATCCAAGCATCAGCTTAACAATGATCGCTTTCTGGATATGCATACGATTTTCAGCTTCATCAAATACAATTGAATTCGGACCATCGATCACGTCATCGGTTATTTCATCACCCCGGTGTGCCGGTAGGCAATGCATTACAAGCGATTCCTGTTTGGCATGTTTCATTAATTCACTATTGATCTGAAAAGGCATAAAGTCCCGGCGGCGTTGTTCGGCTTCTTCTTCCTGTCCCATACTCGCCCAGACATCCGTATAAATTACATCGGCATCGTGAACAGCTTCGACCGGATCACGGAGAATATCTATTCTGCTGATCCCAACATTCCTGGCATTGTTCAGAATCATTTCATCCGGATCGTAGCCACTCGGAGACGCCAGCACAAAGTGCATAGGCAGCCGGGCCGCCAGGTTAATCCATGAATTCGCCACGTTGTTCCCGTCACCTATAAATGCAACTTTCAGGTCATTAAGATGTTGCCTGTGTTCGAGCACAGTAAAGATATCCGCCATAACCTGACACGGATGATTCAAATCCGTCAATCCATTAATTACCGGAACCGTGGCATACTTCGCCAGCTCCAGTATATGGGCATGCTCAAACAGACGAGCCATAATAACATCGTCGTAGCGCGAAATTACTCTGGCGATATCCTTAACAGCTTCCCGTTTTCCTATGCCGATATCATTAGGACCTAAATAAATGGCATTTCCGCCGAGCTGGGACATTCCGGTTTCAAAGGAGATCCGGGTTCTGGCAGAGGGTTTGGCAAAGATCATTGCCATATTTGCGCCCTTAAGCGGTGTGTATTCTTTTCCTTCTTTTACATAGGCTTTCATTTGTGCAGTTAATTCAAAAACTTCCCTGATCTCTTCGGTCGAAAAATCGGTGATATGAATAAAATCTCTTTTCATTCAATCCTCCTAAAGAATATATCGGCTCAAGTCTCTGTCTTTAATAATTTTGGATAGTCTTTTTTTAACAATGTCTTTGCTGATCTTTACTTCCTTGATTGATTTATCCGGTATCTTAAATAGCATATCCTCTAATAATGTGGTCAGAATTGTGTGTAAACGTCGGGCGCCAATATTTTCCATTTTCTCATTTACTTCGGCTGCAAGCTGGGCAATTTCCTCAACCGCATCCTCTTCAATGATCAATTTAACGCCTTCCGTCTCTAATAAAGCGGCATACTGTTTGAGCAGGGCATTGCGCGGATTTTGCAGAATCTTAATGAATTCCTCTTTGCCGAGGCTCTCCATCTCCACTCGAATCGGAAAACGTCCCTGAAGTTCCGGAATAAGATCGGACGGTTTCGTCCTATGAAATGCGCCCGCAGAGATAAACAGGATGTGATCGGTTTTTACTACTCCGAATTTCGTCTGAACATTTGATCCTTCGACAATTGGCAGAATATCCCGCTGGACGCCTTCCCTCGAAACGTCGGGTCCCCGACCGGAATTGCTGTGACTGGATGCGATTTTGTCAATTTCATCTAAAAATACGATCCCGGATTCTTCAACCCGCCGGACTGCTTCCTGAATGATACGGTCCATATCAATCAGCTTTTCGGATTCTTCATTGGTAAATATTTTCCGGGCTTCTTCGATAGTGGTTTTCTGGATCTTTTTCTTTTTCGGAAAAGCGCTTCCCAACATTTCGGTCAGGTTGAGCCCCATTTCTTCCATACCGGCGGGACCAAAGACCTGCATCATTGGCGTGCTGCCTTTTTGGACCGTAATTTCTATTACTCGTCCATCCAGCGATCCTTTATCAAGCATTTCACGGAATTTTTCACGAGTACGGGTCAGCTGATCATCCGGTTTTTCCAGAGTTGACTCCGAATTACGGGAACTGCCTCGTGGCGGAAGGAGAATATCCAGAATTCGCTCGTTTGCCATAATAGACGCCTGCTCGTTTACTTCTGCAATCCGTTCCGCTTTGACAAGATTGACGGATATATTCATCAGATCCCGGATGATCGACTCCACATCTCTACCCACATAACCGACTTCCGTGAATTTGGATGCTTCAACCTTGATAAAGGGTGCGTGTGACAAATTCGATAAGCGACGGGCAATCTCGGTTTTCCCGACACCGGTAGGACCAATCAAGATGATGTTATTCGGGAGAATATCTTCTTTAATTTGCCCTTTAACGCGTTGGCGGCGCCAGCGGTTACGCAGTGCAATCGCCACAGCTTTTTTTGCATTATCCTGACCGACGATATAGGCGTCCAGTTCTTTTACGATTTCGCGAGGTGTTAATTCTTTTTGTTTCATAGCTCCATTATTGTCAATTTGTCGTTTGTGTAAATACATATATTCGATGCAATAATTAAGGACTCTTCAACGATCACCCTGGCGGATAGCTGACTGTGTTTGATTAAAGCCCGGGCGGCTGCCAGCGCGAATGGTCCACCTGACCCAATCGCAATAATATCATCATCAGGTTCTATGACGTCTCCGGTTCCCGATATAACCAGCAGTGTTTTGGTATCCATGACAGTCAGCAATGCTTCCAGACGCCGTAAATATTTATCGGTTCGCCAGAGTTTTGCCAGTTCCACGGCAGCCCGGTGAACATTGCCTTTGTATTTTTCCAATTCGCCTTCAAACTTTTCAAAAAGCGTGAAGGCATCCGCAGATGCGCCGGCAAATCCAACCAGTATTTTGTCGTTATACAATTTGCGGATCTTGCTGGTATTGTGCTTCATAACCGTATTGCCAATGGTTACCTGTCCGTCACTTCCCATGGCAACCTTGCCATCCCGCCGGATTCCGATCACAGTTGTCGAACGAACGTGATTTCCCCTATCTGGATTATTATAACTTTCCATACCATTGAGTGTCCTTTTTTAACGATCAATTCTGCTGATTATTTTGTCGAACCCAAATACTGTAAGAATTCATTTTCCGTCGACATAATCAGCGTCGTCGAAGAATCAATCGTCTTCTTATAGATATCGAGTGTCCGCAGAAATTTATAAAAATCTCTCGAATCAGCTGACCGGTTATAGGCATCACCGTAAATCTTTACCGCTTTCGCATCGGCTTTTCCACGGATAAGCTGAGATTCCAGATAAGCTTCAGATAAAAGTTCTTTCTTTTTCCTAATTTGCTTACCGATAATTTCTTGTTTCCTACCCTGACCGGTTGCCCGGTATTTTTCCCCAATACGATTCTGCTCGGAGATCATGCGGTCAAATACCTTTTTCTGAACTTCTCTATTATAATCGATCTTTTTGACCTGAAGGTCGATGATTTCGATACCCAGATTAAGTTCTTGTAACTTTTTTCTAACATTTTCAATAATCGTATTTGTGATTTTACTTCTCATGCCCTCAATATCCAATTCCTGAATTCTGCGGGAATCGATTTCAGCGTCATAACCGGCGGATTCAACTTCAACGATCGCCATAGTACGGTCGGAACTGCGCACAATTTCCGGCAGCGTATGATTTGAAACTTCATCACGAACAGCGCCGTCAAGCAGAACATCGAGACGGGAATAGCCGACCATTTCGCTGCGGTTGCTCATATAGAACGCCAGTGCATCGGAAATGCGCCAGCGGGCAAAAGTATCAATATAAATAAACTTATTATCTTTGGTCGGAATCTCCTGGGGATGTCCGTCCCATTCCAGGGTTCGCTTATCAAAAATAGTTACCTTCTGGATAAACGGAATTTTGAAATGAATTCCTGCAGTTGTTACCGGTTGCCCAACCGGTTTTCCAAATTGTGTGATTATTGCCTGTTGCGTCTCATTCAGAATAAAAATTGCAGTGCCGATAAACGCCACAAGAACAACTAATGCCAGCAGCAATACTATTCTTCCGGTTTTCATTTTGCCACCCCCTTTCCGCCAAGATTCAGAAGCGGCACGAGACTTTTCACCTCTTTATCTATCAGGATTTTTTCTTCAACATTCTTCATAACCGTTTCCATTGTTTCAAGATACAGGCGCTGACGGGTTACTTCTCTTGCCTTTTGATATTCATTAAAAACGGATGTAAAGAGTTGTGCGTCGCCACTCGCCCGGTTGGTGCGGTCGATACCGTATCCACTGGCTTCCTGGATGAGCCGTTCGGCTTCACCCTGAGCCCTGAAAATCTCTTTGTTATAAGCCTGGTTGGCTTCGTTAATTGCCGTTTCCTGCTCCTGTTTTGCCCGGTTTACCTCATTGAAGGAATCAAAAACCGGTTCCGGCGGCTGCACCGTAATCAACTGAACCAGTTCGATATTCACACCCAGGTCGTATTCATCAAGGGTTTCCTGCATATAATCTTTAGCCTGAAGCGCCACTTCCCGGCGGTCGGTTTGCAGAACTTCATTGAACGACCGGTCACCTACTACAAATCGCATGGCTGCTTCGGCGACATTCCGAATAGTTCCACTCTGTCCTCGCACCTTAAACAGGAATTTTACCGGGTCCTTAATCTTATATTGGACGATCCATTGAACGTCCGCAATGTTTAAGTCGCCGGTCAGCATCCACGATTCATCATTATACTGAGTTTTTGAATAGATGGTTTTAACTCCCGGACGCTCCGTCCGAAAGCCAAACTCCTCTTTCCATTGATAATCCACACGAACCGTATAGAGTTTGTCAATTCCCCAGGGGAATTTCAGATGAAGTCCCGGATAGGTCGTTTTATTATATTTCCCAAATCGCAAGATAACGCCGTTTTCATTTGCATCAATTGTGTAGAACGACATTGCCACCGTAACGACTACTACAATGAAAAGAGCTGCCGCAACCACCAGCCATGTCTGGGATGAAGACACCTCAAACTCACTATCTCCTATTTTAATTTTTTTCCAAGCCATTTCAACCTCCTTTTGTTATATACTTCGTTATATACTTCGCCGTAGACGCGCTACGGAGATTTTTGACTGTTCCCGATATTTTGCCACCGTCCGGCGGGCTATCGGAAAACCCTCCTCTTTCAATAATTGCGCTAAATGATCGTCGCTATAGGGTTTTTGTTTATTTTCAGCATCGATGATTTGTTTCAATTTGTTTTTAAATATACGTGTTGAGACCTCTTCACCGTTGTTATCAATCATTCCTTCGTTGAAAAAATATTTTAATTCATATATTCCTGAACTCAGCTGAACATATTTTCCATTGGAAACGCGACTGATAGTGGAAATATCCATATTAACATCTTCTGCGATGTTCTTCAGGATCATCGGTTTCAGCGGATTCCGGGGATCATCAAAAAAACTACGTTGCCGGTTGATTATTGCTTGCATCACTTTGATCATCGTCAGGCGACGCTGGTGAATGGATTGAATAAACCATTTCGCCATGTCGATCTTCTTCTTGAGATAATGTTTGGCTTCCGCTTCGAGCTTCTTACCATTGGATATCATCTGTAAATAACCGGAATTGATGCGCAACTCCGGAACTCTGGAGTCATTTATTTCAATGATAAATTCGTCACCCACTTTTTCAACAATCAAATCCGGCAACACATAATTCGGATCGGAACCAAGCAGTGAAACGCCGGGCTTAGGATTAAGTTTCACCACCGTATCCTGCACCTGCTGGATCCGTTCTCTGTTCCACCCGAGGTTTTTAATTATTCGCTGAAAGCGCCGGTTGGCGAAATCATCAAAATGATCCTTAATAATTATGATAGCATCATCGACATTTTCCAATTGCCTGAGTTGTATAAGCAGGCATTCCCGTAAATCACGGGCGCCGATCCCGGGCGGGTCCATCTGTTGAATCTGTTTTAATACCCTTTCGACCACTCCGGGAGAAACAGATAAACCATACGCAATATTCTCTAAGGGAACGGTTAAATATCCTCGTTCATCAAGATTCCAGATAATTTCATCAGCAATTTTTTCTTCGATCGGTTTTAGATTCATCAATTTCAATTGATCGAATAAATGATCTACGAGCCCCTGCGGAGAAACCTGAACCGGTCGGTAATCCTCTTTACTGCGATCATATTCTACTTTTGCTTCATAATCATCATTTTGAGGAAGTATATCTTCCCAGTCTATCTCGTTTTCTTCATCCTGATCCGATGCTTTCTCTTCCTCAGCGGGCTGCTCTTCCGGTTCTATTTCTTCCAGCACCGGATTCTGCTCCAGTTCCTGAGTAACTTTCGCTTCAAGCGCCAATGTTGTCAATTGCAGGATCGTCGATTGTAAAATTTGCTGCGGCGTTAAGCGAAGTTCCTGAGAGAGTTTTTGCACCTGAGAGTGGGCTAGCTGCATTATCTGTCCAGTCGGAAACCGTCTCCTAAATAAAGCCGTTTGGCGTCTTCATCATTTGCTAAATATTCCGATGAACCGGCTTTTAATATATTACCTTCAAACATCAAATATGATCGATCGGTTATTGATAATGTTTCATGCACATTATGATCGGTGATCAGTACACCGATGTTCCGGTCTTTTAATCCGAGGATGATCTTTTGGATATCTTCGACAGCGATGGGATCTACGCCAACAAAGGGTTCGTCCAATAAAATAAAGTCGGGATTTGTTACCAGCGCACGGGTTAGCTCTGTTCGCCGACGTTCGCCGCCGGAAAGCGTGTAGGCTTTACTTTTTCGGTATTTCCTAATGTTCAATTCATCCAGTAAGACTTCAAGACGTTCCAGCTGGTCTTTTCGGCTAATCCCTAAGGTCTGCAAAACCAGCAGCAAATTTTCTTCCACCGTTAGTTTGCGAAACACGGATGGTTCCTGAGATAAATAACCAATTCCCAGCTGAGCCCGTTTATACATAGGTAAACTGGTGACGTTCCGGTCATTGATAAAGACATTACCGGAAGATGGTTTGACCATTCCGGTGAACATATGAAACGTGGTCGTTTTGCCAGCCCCGTTGGGCCCCAATAAACCAACAGCTTCGCCCTTACTGACTTCGATGGAGATATGATTAACGACTGTTCGTTTGCCATAAATTTTAGTAAGGTATTTACCTCGCAGAATTTTTTTCTGAGTAGTAGCTTCTTCCAAAATCACCTAAAATTCATTTTAATGTTCGATCCGTAACCCCGGCGGGCTTTTCGATTATCCAGTTCTTCAGGTCGGAATCAGATTCAAACCCAATTCCGGTAAGTGTATCAAAATCACTAACCAGCATGATAAATACCTTCGACAAGATCCGTTCCCGTTTGTGATCCCAGCGCAATTCTTCGGTAAACAGAGTCACACCGCTATCCGAAACGACAATCACATTGCCTTCCGCAATCAGATCATTCGTGCGTTCGTTCACGCGGGCACGCAGGGATTTCAGATGAGAAATATGCGATTGATCTTCATCGAAAAAATCAATATCCACCGATTCATCCAATACGATAACTGATTCATCGTTGTTTTTTGTTAAATGTCCGGCAAGAACAGTAGCCTTTTTTTGACCATCCTTCGTCAAAATGATTTCAGTATTCCAGCTTTCCTGATCGGGATATTGTTTTTCCTCCACGCTGACAGCGTCTTCTTCCACCGAAGAACAGGAAAAATAGAATAAAATTGAAATCAGGTAGATAACAAAATTTCTCATGCCATTATACCATAGCGCAGGATATCATGGATATGAATGATCCCAACTGGTTTGCCGGTTTTCTCTCCATCATATACAAACAGATTTGTGACCGAGTATTGTTCCATTTGATACAACGCCTCAATCGCAAGAGTTGCCGAGTTTATCGACTTTGGACGCGATGTCATAATATCTTTCGGAGACATAGTTAGAAAATTCTTTGTTCGTTCCAACCCTCTCCGTAAATCACCATCGGTAATTACGCCTGTTAAATTTTCATCCTCATCCAAAATACCGACGACGCCAAGTCCCTTTTTTGTCATAATGAACAGCATATGCTTCATTGTATCCTTCATGTAAGCAAACGGAATTTTATCACCGGTATGCATTAGATCGCGGACAGTGGTAAGCAATCGTCTTCCCAAAGTACCTCCCGGATGCAGCCCGGCAAAGTCTGTTTCATTAAATTTGCGTTTATCCATCAGGGCAACTGCCAGGGCGTCTCCCATTGCCAAAGTAACAACAGTGCTGGCAGTTGGGACGATTCCAAGCGGACAGGCTTCTTCTTTGACGCCGGTATCTATGACAACATCACATTTTTGGGCTAGTGAGGAATCGCATTTTCCAATAAATCCGATAACAGGAATTTTTATTTTTTTAACATATGGAATCATGTGAATAATTTCGCTGGTTTCACCGCTATTTGAAATTACAATCAATGCATCATGTTTGCTGACCCCGCCTAAATCGCCATGCCCGGCTTCATAGGCGTGAATAAAAAAACTGGGGGTACCGGTCGATGATAATGTTGCGGCGATTTTTCGTCCGATCAGTCCGGATTTGCCCACGCCGGTCAAGATGACTTTTCCACTTATATGATACAATAATTCAATAGCCTTTTTAAAATTTTCATCGATCCTGTTTTCCAGATCAGCGATTGCTCTGGATTCGACCCGAATAAGGTCTCTGGCTTTTTCTAAGTAGGATGATGGCATAAATTATGAATCCTTATATGTATCTTTTGTTATTTTCTCAACGGCAATATCAAATTTATTCTGGGCTTTAAGGATTAATTCAATGACTTCCCGAACAGCTCCCTGTCCGCCTTTTGCCCTGGTAACATAGGTCGCGATTTTCTGTACTTCCGGTAAGGCATTGGCAACGGCAATTCCGACGCCAACCCGGCGTATCAGCGGAATATCCACAAGATCGTCGCCGATATAAACGATTTCCGAATCATCAAGATGAAACGACTTCCTAATTTCCCGATAAGGTTCAATTTTTGCCAGATTACCCTGATACAAGTGTTTCTCAAGGCCCAATTCGCGCATGCGATGGGTAGTCACCCCGGAATTCCGCCCGGAGATGATCGCTAACGGAAAATTTACAGCTTTTAGAAGAGCGATTCCAGCTCCATCTAAAACATGGAACTGTTTGAATTCATCCCCGTTATCACCAATGTAGAGTGAACCATCGGTAAAAACACCGTCCACATCCGCAATCAGCAGTTTGATTTTTTGCAACCGGGTTGTCAGTTCATCTTTCGTCATAAAAACCCTTCACTGTGTCTTTTATAGCTATAAGTTCCGAAAGTAGTTTCGAAAGTTGATCGAGTGGAAATTGAATTGCCCGGTCGCTTTTTGCCTGATCAACGTTATCATGCACCTCTATAAAAATTCCATCCACTCCCGCGGCAACCATTGCCCGGGCAACATGTGGAATATATTCTCGATTTCCGCCGGTAGTCTGACCCCCGGGAATTTGAGCGGAGTGGGTCGTATCAAAAATGACCGGGTAGCCGGTTTGCTGCATAATGGGAATTGCGCGGACGTCCGAGACAAGCCTGCCATACCCGAAGCTGGTTCCTCTGTCAGTCAGCAGGATGCGTTTATTTCCGGTAGATTCGATTTTTTCTACAATGTGGTTCATATCATGGGGCGCAACAAATTGTCCCTTTTTAACATTAATCGCTTTTCCAGTGTTTCCAGCGGCAAGCAGCAAATCGGTTTGGCGACACAGGAATGCGGGTATCTGCAAAATATCCACTACTTCCGCCGCCGGAATCACCTGCGACGTTTCATGAATATCGGTTAAGACGGGCACATCAAACTCCCGCTTTACTTCGGCAAGGATCTTCAAACCATTCTCAAGTCCCGGTCCCCGGTAAGATTCAATCGATGTGCGGTTGGCTTTATCGAATGATGCTTTAAAAATAAACGGCGCCTGTAATCTTGCGGTCAATTCTTTCAACTGCTCCGCCATGTACAGGGTGTGATCACGACTCTCGATCACACAGGGACCCAGGATGAACAAAAGCGGTTGATCTTTGCCGACCTTGATGGAATTAATAATAACGTTAGTCATGTTTCATGTGCTCTTTATGGTAATGTATTGCCGCTTTCACAAATTCACGGAAAAGCGGGTGGGCCTTATTGATCCGGGACTTTAATTCCGGGTGAAACTGACAGGCGACAAACCATGGATGATCGCGCACTTCGATCATTTCTACCAAATCCAGATCTCTATTCATTGCTCCGATAACCAATCCTTTTTCAATCAATCGGGGCAAAAACTCATTATTAACTTCATAGCGATGGCGGTGACGTTCCGTAATGTCCTTTTTGCCATATATTTTAGAAGCCTTCGTACCGGATTGTATCTCTGCCGGATAGGCTCCCAGGCGCATGGTGCCGCCCTTACCGGAAATGCTTTTTTGAGCTTCCATCAGATCAATAACCGGAAATTTTGTATCACCGTTAAATTCCGTACTGTCGGCATTTTCCATGCCGCAAACGTTCCGGGCAAATTCAATCACAGCGCACTGTAATCCCAGACAAATTCCGAAAAATGGAATCTTACTTTCACGTGCTTTCCTGACAGCAGCTATTTTTCCTTCAATCCCACGATCACCAAACCCGCCGGGCACTAATACGCCATCGACCTTTTCAAACAATTGATCTGAATTTTCATAGCGTATATCTTCAGCTTCGATCCAGTGAATTGTTACCTGGCAATCGTTCTCCACACCGGCATGCACAAAGGACTCAATAATGGATTTATAAGCGTCATGAAGCTGAATATATTTTCCACAGACGGCTATTGTTACTTCATTATCGGGATTTTTTATTTTATTTACAAATTTTTCCAGTGAGCGGAGCTCGGGTTTTTTTCTCGGCAATTTGAGAGAATCAAGAGCCAGATCACCCAGATGCTGAGAGTCCAGCATCAATGGTATTTCGTAAATTGTTTCCGCATCGAACGCTTCAATAACGGCTTCTGATGCAACATTGCAAAACAGGGCGATTTTTTTTCGAACCGATTCATCAAGATGGTATTTCGTACGGCACAATAATATATCCGGTTGAATGCCGATTTCTCTAAGACGTTGCACACTATGCTGGGTAGGTTTGGTTTTTAACTCGCCACTGGTTTCAATATAAGGCACCAGAGTCAAATGGACATTTATGCAATTTTCATGTCCCACATCGAGCCTAAATTGCCTGATCGCTTCCAGAAAAGGCAGACTTTCTATATCACCAACCGTACCGCCGACTTCAGTAATAACGATGTTATAATTCTTATTCCTGTTTACCGCAACAATGCGTCGTTTTATTTCATCAGTAATATGAGGAATTACCTGAACCGTGGCGCCAAGATAGTCCCCTCTGCGTTCCCGTGTAATCACCGTGTTATAAACCTTGCCGGTTGTCGTATTATTCAAGGAACTCATATCTTCATCGATAAAGCGTTCATAATGTCCTAAATCCAGATCGGTTTCGGCGCCGTCCTCAAGCACGTAAACTTCTCCGTGTTGATAGGGACTCATTGTCCCGGGGTCGACATTTATGTACGGATCAAATTTCTGGATCGTGACCCGATATCCTCGCGATTTTAAAAGATAGCCAATGGAGGCGCTGGAAATTCCTTTTCCCAGCCCGGAAATAACTCCACCGGTGACAAAGATAAATTTAGTAGTCACCTCAGGCTTCATGGGATTTTAATATCCTTTCCGCTTGTTTGACGTCTTCCGGTGTATCGATCCCTATTGAAAATTTATCGGTTAAAACAACATGTATCCGGTCGCCGTTTTCAAGGATGCGGAGTTGTTCCAGCTGCTCTAATTGTTCCAGAGTCGATGGAGGCATATTAACAAATTGCAATAAATAGGATTTTCGGTATACGTATAACCCGGTATGAGCCAGGGCAGGATGAGACGGCAAAAGCCCTTTTGACCTGATATAGGGGATATTCCGGCGACTGAAATACAGGGCGTTTTGATATTTATCGATCAGCACTTTGACAATATTGGGATTCTCCAATTCTTCATTCCGGATTCTTCTTCTGGCGGCTGTCACAACTTGCATTTCGGGTTTGCGTTTGAGAAGATCAATTGCCTTGTCGATCATGCTGGTATCCAAAAAAGGTTCATCTCCCTGGATATTCGCAACGATATCGACGTCCATTGATCGGGCAACAAATGCGCAGCGATCAGTGCCGGACGATAAATCGGATGGCGTCATAACTGCTTCGCCGCCAAACTTTTGCACAACTTCTAAAATTCGCTCATCATCGGTTGCTACAACCAGGGAATCAAGGTTTGAACATTTTAAAGCATTTTCGTAAACATGTTGGATAAGAGGTTTGCCGTCAATTTTCACAAGGGGTTTCCCCAGCAGCCTGGCGGACTGATATCGTGCAGGTATAATCCCGGCTGCCTTCATCGCTTCAACCCTTTAATCACCGCCGGGACGTTAATAAATGGACCACTTTTCTCAGGTGCGTTTGAAAGGACCTCTATCCGGACAAGTCTGGCGATTTTCTCTATGAGCGCTTTATTCATCTTTATTTTATTTAATCCTATCGCTATCACTACGCCGGGCAATTTACAATTTTTGCTATCCTAAAGCAAGCAAAGCTAAATAAGTGGCACAATTATTGTCATACATTAAAAATACTTTAACCTAAGTTGCGAATCACGAGATTGTTCCGAAGGAACTCCTTCGGAGTAATATACTGTAAAACATGAAGATATAATTTTGTTCCATAGGAACTCCTTTGGAGCATTTTTACAATTGGGTCACGACTTTTGTGGTTCTTGTGTAAGGTCTGAATTTAAATTTCATCAGCTTATAGAGATGTTTTATTTCAACTTTCGGTCTT
>JAHIOG010000339.1 GCA_018895675.1 bacterium | reverse complement strand
GTGCCCTGAGACAGTCATGGGGTGGTCCTATGGGTAGCCAGTGGTGGATTTTTGATCCGGTTAATGATGAATATCTGGAATCGTTCGGTACTCCGGTTGATGATGAATATGGCAACTTACCTTGGGGATATCATCTTGCCGGCGGTGTAAATGGTCCGCGTGGTGGTTTCTTTACTGATGCGAATACGGTTTACACTGTTGATTTCTATTTGAATACTTTAGACAAATGGACTTGGACTGAAAGTTCTGTCGACAATGATGTTGTCGTTCTTGACAAATTTACTCTGAAACAGAACTATCCGAATCCGTTCAACCCGACAACGACTATACCGTTTAGTATTGAAAATGACGGTTTAGTTAAACTTATTGTATATGATATATTGGGGCACGAAGTTGCGACTCTTGTTGATAAGAAAATGAATCCTGGTAGTTACAAGTTCGATTTTGACGCCAGTGGATACGCAACAGGTATGTATGTTTATCGTTTAACTGTTGATGGTAAACAAATGGCAAAGAAAATGCTATATATCAAATAGTACTTTCGGACGATTTGTTCTAAAAAAAGGTCTGCCAGACGGCGGGCCTTTTTTTATTGGGGATCCATGCTTCCATCTTCCGTCTACGCTTCCGTCTCCACTTCGTTACGCCGAACAGGTCGCTTCGCTACGCTGGACAAGTCACTGCGTTACCTGTCTGCATCCAGATGAATCGGGATTACGACAGTCAGGCGCAGGACAAGACGCGGGACAAGAATATTAATCTGATAAGGAAAGAAATAAATTATTCGAATAAAACCTCCAGATCACTTTGGATTCCCAGTTGCCGGGATAATTTCAGCGTGATCCCGATAATATCCTGAACGTCAAGAGGCTTATACAGGTAGTCATGGGCTCCGCTTTTTAGCGCGGCTTCCAGCATCTGTTCATTACGAAAGCCGGAAATCATTACGGCAATCAAATCCGGATTGCTTTCTTTCAGGCGGATCATCGTTTCCAGTCCGTTCATCACCGGCATGTACAGGTCGATGAACGCGATATGGTATTTTTCATGATTCATCTCTTCGATGGCAGTAACGCCATTATTGGCAAGGAAGAGCTGAAAACCCGAATTTTCGAAAATCTTCTTAAAGGATTCTAGAATTTCAGGGTCGTCGTCGATGACCATAATTTTTAAAGTATTTTTTGAGTTCATGAGCGACTCCCATTTTTATTGTTGATTTTTAGTTCCTTGTAATTTATTCAATTTTTTAACGGCATCATCGGACAGGTGTTTTTCCGGAGCTAATTCAGATTCCGCCAGATCGTCACTCATAATCCTGGGCGTAATAAAGATGACCAGTTCGGTTTTCTCTTCTTTGTTTATCTTGCTGCGAAACAGAGCGCCCAAGATGGGGATTGATCCCAGTATAGGAACTTTGCTGATGGTCTGAACATTTGAGTCCCGCATGAGTCCCCCGATAATAATCGTTTTGCCATTGCCTACTTTTACCTGGGTGCTGGCTTTTCGAGTAGCAATAATGGGAATACCGTCCGGCGTCTGTCCGTTCTGGAAATCGGCATTCGGTTTTATTTCGATGGTGATTGTCCGGTCGTTATTAATATGTGGTTTTATAAGCAGTTTTACAGTCGCCGATTTGAATTCGTATGATGTTATTCCGTATTGACTTAAAACTTTATATGGGATTTGGTCGCCAACCTCAATAGATGCCTCCTGATTATCAAGAGTCACTAAATGTGGGCGGGAGAGAATATTCAAATTGTAGTCTGTCTGAATAGAACGAAGCACGGCGTCAATATGAACGTTTACGATTCCGATTCCAAGCCCTTGACCTATGGGCAGCGCAAATGGAAAGGGATTGCCCTCGCCGTCCGTATATTGGGATTGACCTTCACTTCCACTGCTTTTTGTTTGACGCAAATCAAATCTTGTTCCCACCCTGTCGGTGGAACTCGCTAGGTTTGGGTCTTTCCACAACCATTCGAGCCCCGTTTCATTGTTTTTTGTCAAAGATATTTCGGCGATAGCCGCCTGAATATATACCTGTGGAGTCGGTTTGTCTAATTCACCGATTAGCGCTTCCAATCTATCAATTACTTCAGGATTTTCTTTGATGATCAGCGAATTCGTCCGCTCGTCTGCCATCACTGTTCCAACTCCCGGTGTAACGATTTTGTTTAGAATGTCCCGCAATTTCACGGCTTCGGCAAACTGACATGAAACTCTTTTCACCACGGTGCGAGACATTATTTTACTCAAATCGCTGACCATATAAACATCCACGCCCTCTATGCTTCGATAACCAAGTCCGTTTGATTCCATGATGACCGAAATTGCTTCGTCGGGGAACACATCGTTAAGATTTACGGTAATTCTGCGGTTTTGAATAGCCGGGTCAACGACAAATTTAATGCCGGTCTTTTCTCCCAACACCTTTAAAACATTATTTACAGAAGCATCTTTCAGATTCATGGAGATTAATCCCTCTTCTTTAGTCTGAGCTAGTAGCCGGGTCGGAGTCTCGTACCAAAAAGATTCAGTGAGAAAAATAATGGAAATAATCAGAAGATATTTTAAAGTATGATTGATCTTTTTCATAATCACTCTCTATTATTAATTAGGGTAATAGCTTTAATACGAAGGTTGGCACGACGGTAGTTTGATCGTATTCCAGAGTAACACTGTATTGTGCCTCCTGGTAGAACGGTTTTGTGGCGATGACGGTTACATTTTCGGTAGGGTTGCTGATTTCAACCGAGAAACTAAACTCACCGTTGTTATCAGTAAAACTCGTTACTGCGTGATTTGACAGGGATATTAGCACATTATCCAAAGGTGATCCTGTAGTATCAATGACATTGCCCGAAACACCTGCCATATAGCTGTAACAATCCATGGGAATCGTTGGTATTAATACCGTTTTATTTGCTTTGATTGTAAAATATCCAATTTGACTGGAAACATATCCTAACTTCCAGGTTATTAGCGTTACCTGCTCCGAAGAAGTGGAGGTTTCTAATTCCACTTGTAAGGTATATTGTCCCATTGAATCGGTTTGTACAGACTCGGTATAGTTAGAAACACTCACTGTGACTTCAGATAAGGGCATTTGATTTACCGATTCTATTACATTTCCTTTTAAAGTTGCCAGGCTTATGCTCTTTGGGGATAATATATCTTTGTCGCAACTTAGCGTTACCAGAATAAAAATTACAATAAAGGGTATTATTGATTTTCTCATAATTTTTTCCCTACCTCTCCATCTTATAGATTTCTTTTATTTTTAATTTTTTGACATTCCCTTTTTCAAGCACAACTGTATTTGAATCATATTCTGCAACTTTATAATTCAGGAAGACGCTTCCTTTTTTTATTTGTCCGTCTGTGGCGGAGAGCAATTCCGTAAGAGAAAGTTCGGCGCTTTTATTGACCAAAATCGTATCAAGTTTATCTTCAAAAAGGCGTTTTAGGTTTATATTGCGATTAACAGATCCGTTGTTTTTCGAGATTAAAATAGATTCGAAAATTAAAATTGGAACGACAATGAGTGTTATAAACATGAGTGAAAGTT
>JAHIOG010000338.1 GCA_018895675.1 bacterium | reverse complement strand
TTACCTTCTTCTTTTAGATAATACTTGCATTTCTCATTCTGACATATTACGTTGATTTCTCCACGGGGTCGAACCATATTTATCACAAATATGGTGTATGATTCTAAAGTATATTAAGTATCGTAATTCAGGACATTGCCGGATATCTGTGCACCTTTTCTATTTGCGGTTTGCATGCTATCGCAAAAACCGCTAGACTGTAAACCTTAACGGGGTGAATTCTTTCAAAGATTTTGCAAACAACAACCACAAATATTAAAATAGGCATAAGAAATGGAATCAGATACAGTTTCTTTTTTATATTCAATACATCTATTGAAGAGTCTAACCCCATGACTTCTGAATATAGGTATCCAGAAATTAACTGACTCAATACTGCAAAGAAATATCCACCCGTTTCAATTTTCTCCACTGTCAACCCATTTGATTCGATCAGAAATTTTAGTGCATACGGAGTATAACGATAGTAATCATGTGGAATTGAATGCATCTTGTATAAGAGAGGAGTTGTTATTAACAATCTTCCACCAGGTTTAAGAACTCTGCTGAACTCTTCAATTGCCTGCCATGGACGCGGCAGATGTTCCAAGACTTGACGTAAGAGAACTGTATCAAAAGAAGAGTCACGAAAACTCAGTTGCTGAGCGTCACCATAAACATCCACCACACTATCAAAAGTTAGAGTTTCTTTTAGTGTTTTCGGATAGTCCAAACCTACATACATACTAACATGATCAAAGTTTTTCGGGGTGCCCTTGCCACGGCCAACATCAAGGATGGTTCCAGAAATATGTAATGCAATCTTTTTGTCAAACTCATAAATTAGTTGAGACGTTGGGCTTATCCACCGTCTTAATGATTCTAAGAAAGGCATAGTTATATTTCGTCTCCATGAAATAGTTCTAATTAATCATAAACTATAATTATTTTATAATTTCATTCTCTTGACTTACTTGTTATAAACGTATATACAATATTTCCAATTTTATTATCTAAAGCAATAATCCTTGCAAATTTATAAATATAAGGGATTCGTGTAATGTAGAAAGCCATGCTGCCAAAAAATTTTCCAAATCTGAATTTCATTATCGTTTTTTCATAAAGAGCAAAACCTTTTTTTAAAGCTTTTATTCTCTCTTCTTTGGTAAATTCTGGCGTTTCAAATACTGGTTCTAAGTCTCTACTTCCTATGTTTTCTAAAATATCGTGCATTGTAAATAGCCATTTTCCATTACTGTCAATCCACTTGTAGAGCATGGTTCCTGGATATGGTATAATATTGTATACATTTACAAAATCAGTGGGCAATTTTTCAGCAAATTTAAGGCTTCTTATTGCTTTATCGTATGTTTCACCGGGGTGACCTATAATAAAATTTACAGAGTTTTTAATACGAACTTTATTTGTTAATTCTACTGCATTATTAACCTGCTCTAATGTTATTCCCTTACCTATATTGTTGATAATGTCCTGATCCCCGGACTCACAACCATATGATATAAAAATACAACCAGATTCTTTCATTAATTTTAACAGTTCTTCATTAATTCTATCAACTCTAATTCCATTATATAGCTGCCATTTTATTTTCAGATCTTTTTTTATAATAAGTCTGCATATTTCTTTTGCTCTTTCGATGTTAAGACTAAAACAATCATCATTAAACTCAAAACTATTAAATCCTTTTCTATACCAATATTCTAACTCATCTACGACATTTTGAGAGCTCCGAGGTCTGAATCCTCTGCCCATTGATAGTTGTACAGAACAATAGTTACATCCATATGGGCAACCTCTTGATGTTATCACAGGCAGCGTTTTTTTAGCATAATAGTTGTATTTTTCAAGTTTAAAGGCTTCGTAATCTGGAAAAGGCAATGCGTCCAAGTCTTTAATCAACTGTTGGTCTTTATTTTCAATTACCTCTCCGGAGTCATTTCTCCAGATAAGTCCATCAACTCTCTCAAACTGCGGTTTCTCTTCACTCAATTCATTCAAGAAATTTATAAAGCTGATTTCTCCCTCACCTTTTATAGCAAAATCCGCGCCAGTATCTATCAGTATTTTATTTTTTACAGCAGATACATGAGGGCCGCCCACAACTACAGGGATACATGTTATATGTTGAATGCAGTTTATTAACTCAACCACGTATTTATAACAATAGCTGAATGCAGTAATAGCTATAATCTGCGGCTTAAACAGTTCGATTAACTGAAAAAGTTTAGCATCGTCTTTTTCGATTCCCTGGTCATATATCTTAACATCATGTCCTTCTTTTTTTGTGACCGCTGAGAGATAAGCTATCCCAACATGAGGATGTCCAGGAGTTACATATTCATCACCGTACAGTGATTTCATCCATGGGACTATGAATAGAACCCTCATATTTGTCCTCCTAATGAGCTTTTTATACCATCGATAGATCCCTTTACAAGAGGAGCGATTAAATCAAATCTCATAAATCTTATTAAGGAATATAAATAATACGCATTCAAAATATGCATAAAAAGTATTATGTATAGGAAAAAATTTAATTTAGATGCAAAGTTTTTCATAAATATAGTCCTATTCCTGGCAAAATAATAAATCCTGTATGGATTATCAAACCCGATTGTAGCGCGCAACCCTGTTTGCTCATCTGGAAGTGGAATTTTATGCCAGACTTTTGCCTTTGGATAGAACATAACCTTGAATCCTGCTTTTATAGCCCTCATAGCCCAGTCGGATTCCCCATAAGTCATAACATATATAGGGTTTAATCCCCCGATTTTATTAATCACATCTTTTTTTACCAGCCAGACATTAGGGATGTGTTCAACTTCTTTTATCTTGTCAAACTGACCATGATCGATTTCGTTTATCCCGATGTAAGTCGTTTTACTTGTCAAGAGGTTAATCTTGGCACCGGCATACCAGACGCGATTGGGATCAGAATAATAGTACATTTTTGGACCTACAAACCCAATCGATACATCGGTTTCTGCAAGGTTTACAAGCTCTGCTAATGAACTCGCGTCGAGGATATTATCGCTGTCCACGAAAAATAAATAATCGCCTTTTGCACTTTCT
>JAHIOG010000337.1 GCA_018895675.1 bacterium | reverse complement strand
TTTTTTACCACTAAGTCACAAAGACACTAAGAGTAATTATGTTTACTTTTTTCCTTTCATTTACTTGATCACCTTTTAAAAGAACCATTTTTAGAAACTATAAAATAAACTTTGTGTCTTAGTGCATTGGTGGTTACAAAATCACTCTCTTAATACCGTTTTTGATAATCGAAACATTGAAATTAATCAAAAAGCCCAAACGCTTATTCGTCATTCTCAGATAACTTAGAATCTGAGCTTGGAAAATTGGATTCATTTCTTCCACGGCTTTGAGTTCGCATATTACCAGATCTTCCACCAGAATATCCAACCGAAAACCGATATCAAAAGATTTTTTATCATAAACAATTGGAACTTCAACCTGCCGACGATAGTGTATACCATGTTTAGAAAGCTCATAGCAAAAACAGGTTTCATACACCTTTTCCAATAATCCCGGTCCCAGATTTTTGTGCACCTGAAACGCTGCATCCACAATCTGACTGGCAATTTGCTCTTCTTTCAACGACAAAGACTCATACATTTTTTCTCCTTTTCACCACTAAGTCACAAAGACACTAAGAATTTTTCATATATTTATTTTTGGCTCTCGGCACGATCTTTTTAATGCGGCAACAAATTGAAAACATAAAACAAAACTTTGTGTCTTAGTGCCTTGGTGGTTCCTCATAATTTCTCCAGACCGCCAGCACGACGCCGTCAATACGGAACTCATCCTCCGCAGATACTTTTATCACATCGTAGTCCGGGTTACGGGGATGCAGTTCCACCCCGTTCTTTTTCGGATAATACCGCTTCAGCGTCGCGTCGCCATTCACAAACGCCACCACCGTCTGCCCTGAGGACGCCTCGGGTTTCTGACGCACAATCACATAATCACCGTTCTCGATATGATCATCGATCATAGAATCGCCTTTGACTTTCAATACATAATTGTCAGGATGAATATACGACGGCGGCATTTCGATGGATTCCCGATGTTCCACGGCTTCCAGGGGATAACCCGCCGCGATCAATCCCAGCAACGGTAGCTTGCGCCTCCCCGGCAGATTCGAAACCGACAACGCTCGCTTGGCGTTATATTTCCCGCGCTCTAACGCACCGGCTTTTTCCAGTTCCTTCACATACCAATTGACCGTACCCAGTGATTTCATCTTCAATCCCTCCATAATTTCATGAAAGGTCGGCGCCCGATCCCGGTCGCGGATAAAAGACCGGATGAACTCCAGGAATCGCTGTTTTTTGGGTGAAAGTTGTTCTGTCATTGCCCTGCCTCCTGTTACTCGTAAGTCTCTCGTAAGTAATATACAATAAATCAATTCAAAAGGCAAAAGAAAAAATGAAAAAGTGGATAATATAGGCGGTTTTTGCTTGTAATTACGTACTTTATTGCGTACGTTACATTGAATTTACTGAGGTATTTATGAAAACGATCAATGCAACTAACGCACGAAAAAACCTATACAAATTGATCAGTGAAACTTCTGAAATCCATGAGCCTATTCAGATTACCGGCAAGAATAACAACGCCATCCTGATTTCCGAAGAGGACTGGCGGGCTGTTCAGGAAACACTTTACCTTATTTCCATTCCGGGAATGCGTGAATCAATTCGTGAAGGGCTGGAAACTCCTATTGAGGAATGCACTGAGGAACTCGATTGGTGAAGTGGAAACTGGTTTATACCAAACAGTCCCAAAAAGATGCTCAGAGATTAAAGCAGTCCAAACTGAAAGAAAAAGCGCTCAATATCTTAGACATTTTACAACATGATCCATTCCGGTCCCCACCGCCTTTTGAAAAATTAGTTGGCGATTTATCAGGTGCATATTCGCGACGAATTAACATTCAGCACCGTGTTGTATATCAAGTCTATAAAGAGAAAAAGACCGTAAAAATTATCCGGATGTGGACGCATTATGAATAATGCATACTAAACGGAGTTTCACTGAGATTATCATACTCGTTCCGGGGCTGTGCTCCGGAACGTCAGTGTCCAGTTTCCAGCAATACTGTCGGCTACGGAGTACAACCCCGTAGCCAAAGTGTCTCACAGCTCTCGTTCCGGGGCTGTGCTCCGGAACGGCACTGTTGCCTGATCGATTAATCCTCAATCGGGTCAATCTCAAGCACACTATCAAGCCCGGCATAATTCCTTGCACTGAACCATTTCCATTCCTCAGGTGAACCGACGTATCCCTTTCGAACCGGATTCAAATGAATATAGTCAATCTTCTGCTGGAATATATCCAAACTCATAATCTGCTTTGGGCAGTAGCCTTCCTGCCAGAACTGATGTTCACAGTTTTGATGATATGCCGGATTAGCAGCTGTTAATTTTTGAATTACTTTGATCTCACCGATGCTTTTATAGTGTTTTATAATTTGCTTTGCTGTAAATGATTTAAACCGGCATATATTTCCGGAAAGATTTTCAGAGGATAATATCAGATGCAAGTGATTATGCATGATAACAAATGCAAATATTTTAATTGCTTTTTCTTCTCTCAAAAAGCGTAATGAATCGATGATTATTTGTTTGGTTACGTCGGGTCTTATTAAATCGAGCCAATCAACAACCGTACAAGTGATGGAATATGGATAATCGCTTTCAAATACTCTGTAGCGGTTGCGTGCCATGGAATTATATTCGAATATGTTAATTGAATTGTCAAGAGAAAAATGGCTATGGAATGGCAAAAGACGGCTCCGGAGCAGGAGCCCCGTAGCCAGAATGACGTGGTATAACCCAGTAGCCAGCATGGTGGGGACTCTCGCAGCTCTCGTTCCGGGGCTGTGCTCCGGAACGGTATTACTCAGCAGATTGGTTGCAGAGTGGTCCGAAGGACTTCCTATGGAACAACCCTGCAACCAGAGATAAGAAGTGTGGTAACTTATCTATTAACCTATCTTATAAATGCTTATCAAATTAATTACAATTCGCTAATTATATCCAGCCCCTGCGGCTGCGGCATTACCCAGCGAACCGGTTGAATGCTGCCGTCCTTCTTGACGGTGCGTTCGACTTTCTTACACTTCAATACCGAATGTTCAATGAATAAATCATCCTCGATTACTGATCCAAAGATGTATGTCGTTCCCTTAATCGTAACATTATTGCCAATCGTTGTTGGATACTCATCGCTGCCGGTCATATTGACGCTGGATTCGATCCGGGTATTATCGCCGATCCGCAAATTGCCCTTGATTATATCTCCACGCATGATTATGCAATCTTTACCTATTCGTATTTTTTGGTGAGGATAGGTTTTAATAGAGACATTATCCTGAATAATCGTTCCTTCTCCGATTTCTACATTTCCCCTGATATTCGTATTTGTCCAAATACTCACACCACGATCCAGACGTACGCCTTTGGATAAATGAACGCCCTTCTGGAGTTCAATATCAAGTGATGGATGTTGCTTATCCAGTTCAAGAATTTGATCCACTACTTCATCGGCAATAAAGAAATCGTCCTTATCCTCGATAAAGATTATATCCTGCAGTTTCATCCAGACTTTATTACGGGCGATAGTTTCCATCTCTTTCAAAACGCTTTTTACATTAAATCCGATAACCGCATGATCATCCTCTACCGGAACCGCGCCAACTGGAATGTGATTTTTATTAAAGATCGCAATAATGTCAGTTAGATAGAGTTCACCCTGGACATTATCGGCTTTCAGATCATGGATATGCATTTTCAAGTGTTGGTATTTAACAGCGTACACACCGGTATTGTACTCATTGGTATGGATCAATTCCTGTTTTGTAAAAGCATAAGTTTTACTATTATAAACGACTTTATATTTCACATCGTCAGGAATCGCCAGGATATCTTTATGTTCTTTAATCTCAATGACCCTGCCTTTATCTTCACCCGATGGATTTCCGTCGATGTCAGTTCCCGGAACACGGATAATACGACCATATGAATTATTCACCGGATCACCTCGGTAGTTTCCGGTCAGGATTTTCATGCCACACTTCGACTCATCAAATCGTTTTTTTAATGACGTAACAACTTCCGGTGTAATCAAACCCATATCGCCTGGAAAAATGTAAATATCTTCGATGTGCTTGTATGATTTCAGAGCATTCAATGCTTCCCGTGCGGCGTCACCGGTCCCTTTCTGCTCCTTTTGAAGAACAAAAATCCTGTTCTTCTCTTTTCCCGCAATTTCCGCAACCTGATCGGCTTTAATGCCAACCACGATCACCTGGTTTTTGGAATCCAGCCCTTTTGCCGCCGATTCGGCAACCCGTACGACAGTCGGAACACCCCATATCTCGTGCAACATTTTTGATCGCTCGGATTTTATCCGCTTTCCATGACCGGCTGCCAGGATGATCGCTACCGGCTTTTTATTATCTTCCAGATTATCACTTAATTGTCTCAATTGGTGAAGCCACGTATTGTTTAAATCGTCTGACATATTGAACCTCTTTGAACAGTTTATTATTTAGTTGATTTGGTTGGTAACAATTATTTACATGAAAAATAACAAATATAAATAAACAAATCCAGGGGCAAATAAAAAGGAATCAAAGCGATCCAGGACACCGCCGTGCCCCATCAATAATGAACCGGCATCCTTGACGCCAGCATCACGTTTGAAAGCCGATTCGATAAAATCTCCCGCCTGCCCAAATATTCCGACAATGGCGCCGATAACCAACATATCGCTAAAATTTATAAATTCCGGTTTCCATCCCAGGTAATAAAAAATGATGACTGTCACGATTGCACCAACAAATCCGGCAATGCAACCCGCCCAGGTCTTTCCGGGACTGATAGTCGGAGCGATTTTCTTTTTTCCCAGCCATTTTCCGAAAACATATGCCAGTGAATCGCAAATCCAGATCGCCGCAAAAATCAGCATGAGCAGTCTGCTTCCTTCCAAATAATCACCGCCAAATTGCCTCGGTATTTCTCTTAATACAATTAATATGGAAAGCATAAAAGGCAGGTAAAGAAATCCTAAAAATGTAACCGCAGTATTGACGGTTGTATTTTCAATATTTTTAAAGAGGACGATAGCAAGGTATAACAATAAGATCAGTATCAGCAACGGGTGGGGAAATTCCGGTAATAAATAAGAGATAATAATCCATGCAATTCCCGTTCCGATACCCCCGATTACCCAGGGTTGCAAACCCTTCATCCGCATCAGGTTATAGAACTCAATCTGTCCAAGAACAGCGACCAAACCGACAAACACGGCAAAAGATGGTCCTCCAGCCCGGGTTAGAAGTAGAATTGCCGGAATTCCCAAAATATTAATAATCATTCTGGTTGTAAAATTTGTCATCCCTTTTCCTTATTCATGATGTTTGGTCTCTCCTGTTCCCCATTTGACTACAGTTACACGTACTTTTCCGACGCCATGTTTAATTAACCCCAATTTTACAGCCGCGCCGTAGGATAGATCAATATCACGTCCCGCAATATAAGGTCCGCGATCGTTTATCCTGACATTTACGTATTTTCCTGTTTTTGGATAGCTTACTTTTAATACCGTTCCAAATGGCAATGTCTTATGAGCGGCAGTCATTGCATTTTTATCGAATATTTCACCGTTGGCAGCCTTTTTCCCGTGAAATCCATCGTTATAACCGTAATATGAAGCCGTAAATACAGCAGTATGCTGAACTCCCTCGATCAGCAATGGCGGAGGACTTTTAGTTTTTGTACGATGGGTTGTTTTGGGTTGTGAATAGTGATATCGCGGCGCCGACGTACAGGAAAACAGAAATATCATCCCAATAATAATCAGGTTTTTCATACCAGCATCTGTCCAATAATTTCTTGCAATGATGTCATGTTGTATTGCGTCATATATTGTTCGATAAAATTCAATATTTCGTAGATAGCGCAGGGATTATAGAAATTCACTGTTCCTAACTGCACCGCGGACGCGCCGGCTAACATGAATTCAATGACGTCTTCCCCGTTACTGATACCGCCAATGCCGATAATCGGGATATCAATAACTTTTCGGGCTTTGATAATATGCGCCAATGCAGCCGGTTTTATCGCCGGTCCCGATAAACCGCCAATAACGGTATTGATTTTCGGCTTGCGTGTGTGAATGTCAATCGCCGCTCCATATAACGTATTGATCATTGAAACTGCATCAGCATTGCATTCCTGAACGATTTCCGCCATTTGAGCGATATTAGTAACATTCGGCGATAATTTGATGATTAGATAACGGTCTGTTTTATCCCGCAATTTTTGTGTAAGACGCCGAAGAACGTCTGGATCTGTACCAAAAGCTATCCCCCCCTCTTTAACATTCGGACAGGAAACGTTGATCTCATAGGCAGAAATCCATTTTTCATTATCAAGCGTTTTGATAACATCGCAGAATTCTTCTTCTGTCCGGGCGGCGATATTAATGATAACCTTACAGCTTAGCTGACTCAGATACGGCGCTTTTTCTCTCAAAAAGGCTTCTAAACCAATATTTGCCAGACCAATCGAATTTATCATACCCGAAGGAGTTTCGACAATTCTGGGAGGCGGATTACCGATTCGCGGTTCCAGGCTCAGTGATTTGGTGACTATGCCTCCGAAGCGATTAACATCAACGACTTCAGAAGCCTCATCACCATAGCCGAAGGTTCCCGATGCTGTCAAGACCGGATTAGCTATTTTAAATCCTTTACCAAGATCTATTGATAAATCATTCATCAAATTCTATATCTTTCAGATTAAATACCGGACCATCTTTACAAACAAGGGCATAATGTCCTTTAAATTTGTCAGTCGTATTTTTTACTGCGCAACCTTGACATAACCCCAATCCGCACGCTATGGTTTTTTCTAATGATACATTTATTGTGACGTTATCGGGGAATGAGATATTCTTTAATGCGCTCATCATCGGCTCCGGTCCGCAGACATTTAGAGAAATAGAATGCCTGATATTTTTTAGAAAATCTTCGAAATGTTCTATCACTGTGCCTTTTAATCCTTTTGAGCCGTCGTCCGTCGTTACAATTAAATCGGATTTATCATCCTCTATAATCGGCAACTCGGATTTCGTTTTTGCGCCAATAAAAAAATGGGGTTTGATATTCTCTTTTACTAATTCGTCACGAAAAAACATCAACGGCGCAGCGCCAACGCCACCTGCCAATAAAACGTATTTAATAGATTTGTTTTCTGAAATGGTAAAATTGTTGCCAAGAGGTCCCAATAATTTTACCTGATGCCCGATCTGCCATCTGCTCATCAGCGTCGTTTGTGAACCGATAACTTTATACAATATTAAGATCGATTTCCCCGAAACGCTTGCAATACTAAAGGGTCTTGGAAATAATTTTACAGAACCGGAGAAATAAATATTAACAAACTGCCCGGGTAAACACTGTCGGGCTATATCAGGGACTTCAATCGTGGCAAGAAATATCTGATCAGCGACTTTCTGATTAGACCGAACGGTTCCTATAGTGACACATTTCATTATTAAAATGGCTATTTATTTATTTTTCTTCCGTTTGTTCTTGCTTTATTGGAACGTCTTCTTCGGGAGCTTCCTCTTCTAAATCCTCCTGCTCCAGGAACGTTGAATCCGGCGGCGGAGCATTCAAAGACTGTAGAATATCATTGAGTGTATTGTATTCAGGTTTTGCAAAATCGATATTATCACTCTCAGGATATTGATTGATAAATGTATCGTACCATTTTATCGCATTATCGAGGTTATAATATTTGTGATGATAGATCCAGGCAATACTCAACACGCTTTTTTCGGCGTAATACGTTTTGGGATATTGCGTATATATGGAATTAAAAACAGCTATCGATGAATCAACATTGACCTCAAATAACTTTTCACCATCCAAAAATATTT
>JAHIOG010000336.1 GCA_018895675.1 bacterium | reverse complement strand
TTTAACTTTAGGACTCCTTTGAACGTTATCATTGCCGATCATAAACCAGAACGATTATTTGTTCGAGAACTCATTAAGTATGAAAATTCAAAAGTAGTTGATAGTTGGCTAAAATCGACAGATCAGGATTTTTATCCAATTGAGTATGCGTGGAGAAAAGGTGAACATCCGAAACGTGGCCGTTTTAATCCTGACTTATTTATCAAAATAAATAAAAATATTTTGGTAGTTGAAATCAAAGGTGATGAGGAAATACGTGACCCGTCTGATGAAAATAAAGCCAAATATAAGGCAGCGAAAAAACATTTTGACACCTTGAATGAACAGCAAAGTAAATTTAAATATTATTTTAATTTTCTTACACCAGAAGATTATGACTATTATTTCGACCATTTGAGGGAGGGTAACTTAAATTTTAATTCAAAACTGGATGCGGAATTAGTTAAAAATGGATCGTAAAATTGTTATACACAAAGTTCAATATCCCTCGGATGCAAGTAACTAATTTCGAGTTATTGTACACTTTATAAAGTTTTTTTAACATTAAATTGTGCAGTATAGCCTAAACATGTAAAAGTATAAAATTAATAACTAAGGAGAAATAAAATGGACGATAGCAAAAAGTTATTACGAATTGTGCTGTTTTACGGTGGTTTGTGGGGAATTACAGAAGCCACGTTGGGTTACCTGCTTCATTTTCTGCCCTGCGGCTTTTCCGGGATGTTCATGTTTCCCATCGGGTTTTATTTTATGTTCAACGCCTTTAAGACAACGGGAAAACAGAGCACAATATTTTATACGGCGCTCATTGCCGCGGCGATAAAACTCACCGACCTGTTTGTTCCTCTAAGAACGGCTATGACCGCTATTAATCCCGCGATATCCATCATTTTCGAATCCCTGGTCGTCTTCGCTTTTGCAAAGGTTTATAAAGAGAACAGGCACTATGCCGGCGCGGCGGTAATGAGTTTGAGTTGGATTGTGATTTTAGTGTTGGCGCAGCAGTTCATTTTTAAACCTGTTGAAGGGCTGTACCTGATGCCGCTACCCAGGCTGGCCGGTTTCCTGGTTTTATCTACCGCTGTCAGCGGATTGATCATCGGAACGTATTTAAATAAGCCCGCCGTTTTGGCTTTGCAATTCAATTTCCGGAAACTGTCTTATTTGCAGCCGGCGGCAGTTATTTTGATCGCTATTATTTGTGAAATTGTGAATTCGCTGATCACTATATAGGGAGTTCCATTTCCGGTTATAAGATTATTGCATGAGTCAATATCCTGACGTATATTCTTACTGGTAAGAAGAAAGGTGCAATATGAAAACAATCTCAACAACTAAAATGTCATCTAAAGGACAGGTCGTTATTCCAGAGAAAATCCGCAAACAATTGGGGTTGAAGTCCGGGGTGCAATTCGTCGTGTTAGGTAAAGACGATGTAGTTATTTTAAAAGCCATTGAATCGCCGTCCATTAGCGAATTTGATAAATTAATTCTTCAGGCAAGAGAACAAGCTTTGCAATATGGCTTAAAACAGACAGATATTGAGGAAGCAATTTCGGAAGTCAGGAACGCTCATTGAAGATTGTAATTGATACCAATGTGCTTATGTCTGGCATTTTTTTGGGCGGCCCGCCACATGAAATTTTAGAACTGTGGTGGAATCGACAAATTGAACTTTTAATATCAGCTGCAATTTTCGAAGAATATCAACGCGTTGGTTTAGTATTGGCAAAAAAATATCCGGGAATTGATATCAGTAATTTTCTTAATTTGATTCAACGGAGAGCAATTTTAATCGATACGTTGGTCGAAATCTGTAATATTTGCGCCGATTCCGATGATGATAAATTCCTCGAATGCGCTGTTAATGCAAAGTGCAACATGATTGTCAGTGGCGATAAGCATTTGCTGGCAGTTTCGGGATTTCAGGGTATTCAGGTACTTAGTCCAAAGGAATTTGTCACCCTTTTCCTTGAGGATTATCGATGAAAAATATTTATAACGAAATTTTGGAACTTAGTCACGGAAAAGGCGCCGGCGTTCTGGTCACGGTCGTGCTAAAAACCGGCTGCGGGATCACAAGTACGATCAAATACGGCGGACAGCATCAATGCATCAGGCGTTCCAACCAAGATACATCTTGAAAGTCAGCAGGATAAACTGACAGCCGAGTTGCCCAATGTTTGAATAATCACTTTTATTTAAAAAAAGTTATATTTAAATTTGATGCGTTAACTTTAAATAAGAAATTTTATATTTAAATATGATGGAAGCGATTCAGATTGAGAAATTTAAAGCCGGTCAATGGATCCGGCAGTATCAATATAAAAGTTTTTCGCCCGTATTCATCAACAGGCAATGGCTGATTAATGATCCGGATTTACAGACCTTATTGGCGGAGGCGTCGCGGTATCTGGGTGAGCTGAACGCCTTTTCCTATCAGATTCCGGACATTGATTTTTTTATAAGAATGCATATTGCCAAAGAAGCAGTAACTTCCAGCCGGATTGAAGGCACGCAAACCAACATGGAAGAGGCATTTCTAAAGGAGAATGATATTCAGCCGGAAAAAAGGGATGATTGGCAGGAAGTGCAAAATTATATTCAGGCCATGAATAGCGCGATCGAGCGCTTGCAAACACTGCCTCTATCCAACCGCCTGATTCGTGAAACCCATAAAACATTGCTTGCCAGCGTCAGAGGTGAACATCGCCAACCCGGCGAATTCCGTAAAAGTCAAAACTGGATAGGCGGCGCCAGTATTCAGGATGCCGTCTTTATTCCGCCGCAGCAAGATGAAGTGCCTGAATTAATGAGCGATCTGGAAAAGTTTCTGAATAATGATCAAATCAAAATCCCGGAACTGCTGCGGATTGCCATTGCCCATTACCAGTTCGAAACCATTCACCCCTTTCTGGACGGCAACGGTCGTGTCGGGCGTTTGTTGATTACCCTACACCTGGTGAGTAATAAAATACTGGAAAGACCGGCATTATATCTCTCGGACTTCTTTGAACGTAATAAGACGCTTTATTACGATAATCTGATGGGCGTGCGTTTAAAAAATGACATGCGCCAATGGCTGAAGTTCTTTTTGGTGGGCGTTATTAAAACCGCAAAAAGTAGCATTTTCACCTTCCAATCAATCATTGCCCTCAAGGATTTATGTGACAAGGATATTGTACGCAAATTAGGCAGGCGGGCGCATAAAGGGCTCGCGCTGATGGATTGGCTCTACTGCAAACCACTGACCACAGCTGCAGAAGTAAGCGAATGGCTGAATGTATCCCAGCCCACGGCAAATACGCTGATCCGCTATTTTTGTAATTTGAATATTTTGCAAGAAATGACCGGGTATAAGCGCAACCGGATATTTGTATTTAGGAGGTATCTGGAAATTTTCAAGAGTTAGAACAGAAATTTAATATGAACAGATTGACAAGAATATGAGAGTCCGAATTGATTGCGAAAAGGCTTTGCAACGAGTAATGCTTTCCCGTTTCTACTTTTTAAACAGTCACATTATGACATCATGAGTATACTTCAACAACTTGTAAATGCCGTTCCCACTATCCCTCTCCATGAAGTCATTATCGGCGTTTTTTCCACATTAGAGAAGATGGAGCAGGCTACGCCCAGACGGAATTTAGAAGGAATTGAATTTACAACCCTTTTTCGGGAGGATTATCGATGAAAAATCTTTATAACGAAATTTTGGAACTCAATCGCGGAAAAGGCGCCGGCGTTCTGGTTACGGTTGTACAAAAAACCGGTTCGGGACCGGCGGATTCCGGCGCCAAGATGCTGGTCTATCCCGACGGATCAATTTTGGGAACAGTCGGCGGCGGAACTATTGAGAAACTTGCGATAAAAAAAGCCTGGGAAATATTTAAGACCGGAAATAACTATCTTGAAGAGTTCACCATGAACGAATCCGCAGGCGATGGCACTCCGACAGGGATGCTTTGCGGCGGCAAGGCGACTCTGTTTTTTGAATATTTTGCCCCGAAGAACCATATCTACATCTTTGGAGCGGGACACATCGGCAGCGCCCTGGTTTATCATCTGAAGAAATTCGATTATTTTGTAACCGTGATTGACGACCGGAAGGAGGTTCTTGAGAAAATATCCGGCGCTGACGAAAAAATATTAAGCAGTTTTGAAACAGCGCTGTCGGACAAGGACATAGTTGAAAATTCCTATATTATTATCGCTACATATAAACATAAATATGACAGTTTGATACTAAAACGAATTTATAAATCCGACTGGAGCCCTAAATATATCGGCATGGTCTCTTCCCGGCGAAAGCAGAAGATCATTCTCAACGATCTGAAATCAGAAGTGAAAAACGCCAACATGGAACTGTGCTTTATTCCTGTTGGGCTGGACATCGGCGGCGGTTCACCGGATGAAATCGCATTGTCTATTGTCGCTGAAATCCAGGCGGTCAGGTATGGCAAAAGCGGCGGGTATCTGCGGAATAAAAATTAGAGAAGCATTTTGGTAAATATAATCACGGGAAATGTCAACCAGGGTAAAACCAGTTATATGTGTTCGCTGTATGAAAAAAGAGGGGGTGACGGATTTATCTGCGTGAAAGTTTTTAATAAGAATAATTTTCATGGATATGATCTCGTCCGGTTAACAACTGGTGAAAGTACACCTTTCGCGCGGAAGAACGATGCAATATCTGGTGATTGGGATGAAATGTATCGGTTTGGGATATTTTCTTTTTCCGGTCATGCTTTTACTGCCGCCGATAGAATCATTGCAGAAATTATTAAAGACGGAACTGAACCGATATTTATTGACGAAGTTGGTCCATTAGAAATAGTTGAACAAAAGGGGTTTTACGAACTACTTAAACGGGTTTTGAAATTAAACCGGGAAGTGTATATTTCGATCCGGAATGAATTAGTCAGCGAATTGATAAAAGATTTCAAGATAAATGAACCACGAATTATCCCAAAGGGATGCCTTCGGCACACCAATTACACGAATAGGAATTAAAAATGAAGATAAATTATAATGACGACGGAACTGCTTTTTAAAGATGAAGTATTTAAAATTGTCGGGACGATAGAGGTTAATAAAGTCCTTAATCGAGGAAGTGCAAATTATTAACGCCCTGAAAACGACAAAGAAAAAGGTAGGGATTCTGATAAATTTTGGAGAACCTTCACTATACTGGAAACGATATGTGTATTAGCTAC
>JAHIOG010000028.1 GCA_018895675.1 bacterium | reverse complement strand
ATGAATTTGAGAAAAAAACAAAGGGTTTAAATATTAAGTGTGAAGACAAAATTAAAAACTTGAGAGAAAAAATTATAACTTTACGCCATAAAGTTATTGCACATCTTAACAAAGAACAATGCAAAAGAGGTATAGATAAATTTATTTCGGAACACAAAATAGATATATCTGATTTAGAAATACTTCGTAATGCAATTGTCAAAGTTTTTGATTACATATGTTTTAGACATAAGAGAGGAACTCTTCCTTTAGATTATTCAGATACAATTTATTCCAATACTGATATAGATCGGATATTTGACGCTCTTGTTAAAGACAGCAATGTTTTTAAAATGCCTGAAGATCAGCCTGATTACTGGCCTTATCATCGTGAAAATATGTCAAAGAATGACATAAGAATTTTCAATGAGTACCGGATTAAATTTGGCAGGAGCCCCGTTTAATTATAGAAAAAACATCATAAACTTGACACATAATATGTTCATTGTTTACCAATATATATTTAATTTACAGTTCAATTTGAAAAATTAAAACTTTATTCGAAAGGATTTTATATGAAAAGATGTAGTAAGAGAATAAGAATATTTGCATTAGGCGGGAATGAAATATCCCCGGTTGACATCAAAGATAAAGATGGAAACTCTATAAGCGCCGATATACCGATGCAATGGCAAAGGACAGCGAATACATGTAAAGAGATAGCCAATATTATCGAGGAGTTTCCGGAAGATTCATTTATAATTATACATGGTAATGGCCCGCAGGTGGGAAATATTTTATTAAGAGCCGAACACTCTTTGGATATATTACCACCGCTACCTTTAGATATATGTGGGGCTGATAGCCAGGGCGCGATAGGCTACATGATTGGACAACTTTTGAATAATGAGCTGAGAGCGAAGAATATCATGAGGGGCGTTGATACTATTGTAACACAGGTAGTAGTTGATCGAAACGACCCCAATTTTAAAGACCCGTCCAAGTTCATCGGACCTGCATTTACGAAAGAAGAGGCATTCGAGCGAAAAGAAAAAGCCGGCTGGATTGTGAAACTTTATAAAAAAGATTTGCACGGAAATGAGATATGGCGGAGAGTTGTGCCTTCTCCTCAACCTATAGATGTCGTTGAAATTGATCTGGTTCAATCGGCGTTGGAAAAAGGAATTATTCCCATCACTGTTGGCGGTGGCGGCATTCCCGTAGTAGAAGTTGAAGCAAATATGGAAGGTGTTTATAAGTGTAATTATGACATTGATTATCAAAGCAATAAGAATCCGAAAATATTTACAGGTGTTGAGGCTGTCATTGATAAAGACCTTGCAGCGGCGCTTATTGGAACATTATTAAGACAGAGATATAAACAATGCGGCGAGGATATTGATGTAATATTAACGATTTTCACGGCAGAAGACGGCGCAAAGTTGAATTATCAAATGCCCGATGAAAAAGATCTGAGATCGGCTACTGTTGCAGAATTAAAAAGATACTATAAAGAAGGTCATTTCCCGCCCGGCAGTATGGGACCCAAAATCAAAGCCATTATTAATTTTATGGAAAACGGCGGTGAGAGGGCCTATATCTCGCTTACAACGAAATATAAACAAACAATTAAGGGTGAAGCAGGAACGACTGTTGTTAAATAGTAAAAAGGAACGAAACCGCAAGTAATTTTGCTTTTAAGAGAACCTTAAAATTCTATCTTATGAAAAAATGTTACAAATAGCAGATTAGAGTTAGTAAATGATAAAATAATAGGAGAACACATGAAGACAAACAAATTTTTAGGAAGAGATTGGATTGATGCCGAATTGGATTACACCAAAGAGGAGTGGGAAACATTAATTGATATGGCGCTTTATTTGAAACGCCGTCATGCCATGAATGATGACCAAAGCAATATTCTAAAGGGCAAAACTTTATTCACCATGTTTTTTAATCAATCGCTGAGAACTCGCAGTACTTTTGCGGCGGGAATTCAGCAGTTGGGGGGAATTCATGTGGACCTGGAACCCGGGAAGACATATACTCCGGCAAGGAAAGGTTTTGATATCCCGTATAAGACCGAGAGAATTTCTGATGTAGCCGGAATGTTGAGCCGGGTTGGGGACGCCATCGCCATACGCATGTACGGTCCCCCGGCTTACTGGATATATGGATTTGCCAATGCTTTAATAAAAGAGTTTGCCGAATATGCCGAAATTCCCATAATCAATATGGAATGTGATAAATACCATCCGACCCAGGCTCTGGCGGACCTCATTACTATCAAAGAAAAATTTGGAACTTTTAAGGGAGTAAACCTCACAATGTCCTGGGCGTATTCCGGTTCTATCGAAAAACCGCGAGCCGTGCCCCAAAGCGTCATCCTGGCGGCGACTAAAATGGGCATGAATGTGACACTGGCTCATCCTAAAGGATTTGATTTGGATCCTGAAATCATTAAAGCAAGTCAGCAATTTTCTGAGCAGACAAATGGTTCATTCCGGATAACCAATGATTTCGATGAAGGCTTTAAGGGCGCGGACATTGTTTATCCTAAATCCTGGGGCGCCGTACCCTGCTTCAATTACACAGATGAAGCTGGCAATACCATAAAAGAGCAAAATCATGAGGAAGCAGAGAGATTGAACAGCGCCAGCAAAAACTGGATGACTACCGAAAAGGAAATGCGATTAATTAATAAGAATGGCATTTATATGCACTGTCTCCCGGCAGACAGAGGACAGGAAGTGACTGACGAGGTGATTGACGGGCCCAGTTCGGTCGTTATTGACGAAGCGGAGAATCGACTGCACGCTCACAAGGCGATCATGGCTATGATTATGGGTGGGCGGCCGTAATGGGATGAATGCGTGGCTTAATTGAATAATTGCCCCGACTTTGTTACAATATATTCCGATAATTGCCTTGACTTTGTTACAATATATTCCGATAATTGCCTTGACTTTGTTACATAATTGAACCGGTAATATTAAATGTTTCATCGAAGTATTATAGAAGAACTGCAAATCTGGGCAAATCAGGATAGCCATAAGCCCCTGATTTTACGTGGGGCGCGGCAAGTCGGAAAGACCGTAGCCGTAAATATGTTTGCCGGCGAATTTGATCGGTATGTCTATCTGGATTTGCAGAAGGAAGATGACCTTAACATTTTCAAACAGAAATTACCGGTTCAGCAACTGATCCAGATGATTGCTCTGAAAAAGAATGTTGATCTGTCTTCTGGAAAGCGGTTGATATTTATCGATGAAATTCAAAATTCACCCGAAGCTACCGGCATTTTACGTTATTTCTACGAAGAGTTGCCGGATGTTTATATAATTGCAGCGGGGTCGCTCCTTGAAATAATGATGGATTATAAGCAGGTTTCCTTTCCGGTCGGCAGGGTGGAATATCGTTACATGTATCCCTTAACTTTTTTCGAGTTCCTGAACGCAATGGGTAAAAATCTGGCATCTGATTATTTTAGCGCTATCCCCGTTCCGCGACTGGCGCATAAGACTCTTTTAGAATTATTTCACACTTTCACTCTGGTCGGAGGCATGCCGGAAATTATCCAAAAATACCGGGAGAAACCGGACATCATCATTTTAAAAAAGATATATGAAGGGATAATGACTACATATCTCAACGACGTTGCCAAATATGCCCGTTCGCTGACGATTGCCGCTCTTTTGCGACATGCGATTGAATATGCGCCGCTGGAAGCCGGCAAACGTGTCAAATATCAGGGATTTGGAAATTCTGACTACCGCTCGCGTGAAATGAGTGAAGTATTAAGAACCCTGGAACGCGCGATGCTTGTGAAGTTGATCTATCCGACAACCAGTGTACAGATTCCGGCTCAACCCGACCTAAAGAAATCACCGCGTCTTCAATTTCTAGATACCGGCTTATTGAACTTTCGCGCCGATTTGCAAGTCTCGTTTTTCGAATATAATGACCTTCACGGCTTTTACCAGGGAAAGATTGCCGAACACATTGCTTACCAGGAAATTATCGCTTCGGATAGTCTGACAGATCAAAAGCCGGTCTTCTGGACCCGGGAAACGAGGCAGTCCAATGCTGAGGTCGATTATTTATTACCCTATCGAAATATCTTAGTTCCGGTCGAAATCAAAGCCGGAAAAAGTGGTTCTCTAAGGTCGTTACATCAGTTCATGGATCGGGTGGAGCATCCCTGGGCGATTCGGCTTTATGCCGGAGAAATAGGTGTGAATCGGGTCAGGACAACCAAAGGGAAATCTTTTTATTTGCTGAATTTGCCTTACTATTTATCCGGCAAACTCAACGCTTATGCGGAATGGTTTATCAGTGAGAACCCAACGATTTAAAATGAATAGAGTGCTGATATGATTAAATTTACCTACCAATGCTCCGAATGTGGCAGGGAATACAATATCACACCGGATATAATGGTCTGTCCGGAATGCAGTAAAATACAGGAACCGGATAAACCGCTGCGGGGTATTCTGGAAGTCGTTTTAAATGGGAAAACAGATAAAAAACTTTCCGTACTCAATTTTTTACCGGTTGACAATCAATATTTCCCCAATATTCCTGTTGGCAATACACCGTTATGGAAACCGACGATCCTGAATAAAGAATTAGGATTCCCGAACCTGTTTATCAAGGACGATACCCGGAATCTGACCGGCTCATTAAAAGACCGTGCTTCCTATCTTGTGGCGGCTTTCGCGAAAAGAGAGGGTATCAGCGAAATTGTCGTGGCGTCCACCGGAAATGCCGCCTCCTCTATGGCGGGGGTTGGCGCTGCCGCAGGACTAAATATTACGATTTTCCTGCCAGAATCCGCGCCCAGGGCTAAAATGGTTCAGTCGCTGCAATACGGCGCTAGGGTGATCATGGTTGCCGGAAATTACGACCGGGCTTTTGATCTTTCCCTTGAATTTTCAAGAAAATCAAAAAATTTTCTTAGCCGCAACACCGCCTACAATCCCTTGACCATTGAAGGCAAAAAATCCGTTTCTCTGGAAATCTACCAAACCTTGAAACGGTCGCCGGATTTTGTGTTTGTCCCGACGGGCGACGGCGTGATCCTTGGCGGTGTTTATAAAGGATTCCGGGATTTGCAAAAGATGGGATTTCTCGATAAAATTCCAACGATTATAGCAGTACAAGCCGAGGGCAGCGACGCTATTGCAAGAGCGTTTAAAGAATGTGGCTTCACCGAAATCGACGCGCATACGGTTGCCGATTCTATCTCAGTCGGTATTCCCCGAAACGGTTATTACGCTTTGAAGCAACTCAAACAATATAATGGTAAATGTGTGACGGTTTCGGACGAAGAAATACTTATTGCCCAAAAAGAATTGTCTTCAAAAGCCGGACTGTTCACCGAACCGGCGGCGGCGGCGTCCTACGCCGGATTTCTGAAGATGAGGCAAAAAATACACAATGACGCTACAGTCGTACTACTGACTACGGGCAATGGCTTGAAGGATATTGATTCTGCTATAAAAGGCGTTCAATTTCCTAAAAAAGCCATCTCTTCCCTGGAGGAACTGTGAGCGGAGTAGAAGGCGTTATTCTCGCAGCGGGATTTTCCGAACGAGCCGGGCAATTCAAAATGACGTTGCCAATGGGCGACAGGACGATACTTGAAATGTGTATAGAAGGAATGACATCTGTTTGTGACCGCATAATAGTGGTCGGCGGTTACAATTATGATAAGATCAAAGAAATTGTCGCTGATATTCCGAACGTTGAATTCTGCTATAATAAAAACTACGCAATGGGAATGTTCACGTCTGTAAAAAGAGGAATCCGTGAGATTAAGGCAGAGCGCTTTTTCGTCATTCCGGGCGATCAACCGTTGGTGCAGGTGGAAACTTATCAAAAAATGTTAGCCGTCGATGCCGATATCGTCATTCCCCGGTATAAAGGTAAAAAAGGACATCCGGTGCTGTTTCGGAGTCATTTAATCGAGGAAATTCTGGCAATGCCTGACGAAGCGATTCTAAGAGATTTTATCCATCAAAAAAGCGCTGTATGTATTGATGTTGACGATAAAGGTATTCTTCTGGACGTTGATAATCCCGAAGATTATAAAACCGTCAAAGAATATTTTGAAAAGGAAGCGCTGTGAAAAACAGTATCAGCAAACCTATAAATAGAGTTGACGCACCGGCTAAAATAAGCGGCAGGGCTAAATATATCGGCGACATACATTTTGAAAACCAACTATTTGCAAAAACGGTAAGAAGCGCCAAACCGAAGGCAAAAATAGTATCAATAAAAACACCGACACTCCCCGATGGCTATTATATCATCGATAAAAATGACATTCCCGGCATCAACCGGATGCGCACCGTAGTCTCGGATCATCCCATTTTTGCCGAGGACGAGGTCAATTATATCGGGCAGCCGATTTTGTTGGTTGTCGGTCCCGAGCGGGAAAAGATTTATGAGATCATTTCCCAAATAAAAATCAAGTACAAAGACGAGGCGGCAATTTACAACCTTGAAGAAGCGGAGGAAAAGGACGCCGTTTTCACGGAATACAGTTATTCAAAAGGCGAACCCGAGGCGGCTTTTCAACATGCTGAAACAATTATCGAAGATGAATACCGGACCGGCAGGCAGGAACATATATATCTTGAACCCCAGGGAATTACCGGCAATTACAAAGATGGCTGCATGTACATTTACGGCTCGTTGCAGTGTCCGTTTTATGTCGAGGGCGCCATTCAGGACGTTCTTGGGTGGGACTCAGACCGTATCCGCATTATTCAATCGACGACCGGCGGGGCTTTTGGCGGTAAAGAGGAATTTCCATCATTAATCGCCTGCCAGGTGGCGGTGGCTTCTATAAAAACGAAACGTCCCGTTCAAATGATCTACGACCGGGATGAAGATATTATCTGCTCAACCAAACGCCACCCGTCAATTGTCCGTTATAAAGCGGGACTTGATAAAAATAACAATGTTGTTGCCCTGGACATTGATATAAAATTTGACGCCGGCGCCTACTCGGAATTATCTCCGGTGGTGCTTCAGCGAGGAATGTTTTCGGCAACCGGAGTGTATAATTTCCCCAATCTCAAAGTAAGGGGCAGAAACTTCATGACGAATAATGTGCCCTCAGGCGCTTTCCGTGGATTCGGCGCACCCCAGACCATTT
>JAHIOG010000335.1 GCA_018895675.1 bacterium | reverse complement strand
TTTGCCGAAAAAGGGCACCAGATGATGTTCACAGAGGCTATAGTAATCGATATCTTTTATCAGGATCATCTGGTCGTATTTATCATTGCTGACCGATTCTTTGAGCAAGGCATCGATGTCAACTTTGTAACCCCGGGTTGCGTATCCCCAGAATTCTGCCACCCGTTCTGGTGTTTTTTCAAGTGAATCCCGGGAAGGATCTTCACCTATATTGATCAGAAGTTGACGAATCAGTTCTTCTGTTTGCATAGCATTACCTTTCAGATAGATCTGCCGAAGGGCAGATATCATTTAAAGAACAATCCGGGCATTTGGGTTTGCGGGCAATACAAATTGAGCGTCCATGATCTATCATCAAATGCCCTAATAATGTCCATTGATCAGGCGGAAAAAGTTTCATCAGGTCCTGTTCAATTTTCAAGGGATCGGTATTTTTTGTCAGTCCCGTGCGGTTGGAAAGTCGCTTGACATGAGTATCCACGACAACCCCCGGAATACCAAATGCGTCGCCGAGAACTACGTTGGCGGTTTTTCGACCGACACCATCCAATTTTACCAGTTCTTCGAGGCTATCGGGCACTTTGTCATTGTATTTCTCCATAATAGTCTTCATTGAGACCTGGATAGCTCGGGCTTTGTGATTATAGAAACCGGTGGACCGGATATCCTCTTTCAGTTCGTCAATATCTGCCTCAGCAAAAGCTTTTACCGTCGGGTATTTATTAAAAAGATCCGGTGTCACCTGGTTGACCCGCTTGTCGGTGCATTGAGCGGAAAGAATTGTTGAAACTAATAATTCGTGAGGACTCCGGAATTGCAGGGAACACTTTGCAGCTGGATAGGCATTTTTCAATCGGGAAAATATTTCTTTCGCATGATTTTTCAGGTTTTTGTCCACGGGGATAAGATAAGTGATATTATTCGAATAATCATATAAAAGTAATCGACTAAATAGCTGGAACCAATCGAAATCCCTGGTGTGTTTGCCTGCGTACCAGCTCCGACTGGATTTCTTGTAGGATTTGGTTTTTTTTCATCGCCCATCGCGGGGCAATGAGTGTCCCCGGCCTGGCATCACCGACGAGTCTCTGAATGACAATATTGGGATTGAGCCGTTCCAGAAAATCACAAACGAGTTCGATCCATTCCTGCTCCGTAAAAAGTGGAAAGGGTGATTGTGCGAAAAGATCAGCCAATACCGTCTGTTTAACGACATGAAGATGATGGATTTTCAGGGCGTCTAATTCCAGGTTATTTAGGATAGCGGCGGATTGCAGGATTTCGTCCCTGGTTTCGGTGAGAAAGCCGAAAATAATATGTCCGGCGACATGTAATCCAAATTGTTTTGTTTTTTCGATCGCCCGTCGGGTTCTGTCGAAGTTATGACCGCGGCGCACCCAAAGGAGGGTTTTATCGTACACCGATTCAACGCCGTATTCGATAGAAACGTATGTGTGTTGACTAATATCATGTAACAAAGTAAGAATATCATTATTGACACAATCGGGGCGGGTTCCTATCAGGATTCCTACAACGTCTGGAATATCAAGAACAGAGCGATACAGCGTTTCCAGTTTATGGACTGAACCATAAGTGTTTGTATAAGCCTGGAAATAAGCCAGGAATTTCTTGGTTTTTCGGTATTTTATAGATCGTTCTATTCCTTCAACTAACTGATCCCGAACGGGTTTTAATTTCTCTGAACGGTCAGCGGCGAAGCTGGCGTTATTGCAATAGAGACAACCGCCGGTTCCAATATGTCCATCGCGAGTCGGACAGGTGAATCCGGCGTCCAGAGATATTCTATAAACTTTTTCGCCAAAAGTTTGACGTAGATATGTGCTGTAGCGATAATAACGATTTTCGATGGGAAACGGAAGTGCCGGCATCAGCAGAAAGGTTTATAGATATTAATTATACCTAATTCGAAAAGGGTTTTAATACTTAATCCCGCCGGGGCGGGACAGAGATCGCAGACCTGCCTGCCGTTTTTCTTCCTGCCCGCCGATTCTCTCTGGCAGGCGGGTGGCAGACGGGGATTATTATAAATTTTCCTGTAATTTGTTTACCCCGTGAGATAACATTGAAAATAAGTGCATTTAAGCAAGACAATTTTGACATCTTTCTATATTTTCCAAATAACAATAATTAGTTGTATCTAACGGGGTGAACCACACGATAGATTCCATTACGCAATACTTCAACGTGCGCCAAAGGCGTCCCTTTGGGAAAAGTTGATTATCAAACCCAAATGCTTATCAACCAATCGTAAATATGTCAATAATTTAGGTTTGTCTATAGATGATAATTTATCTTTGGCTTTCAGATCAACAATTACCTTATCTTCTACTAATAAGTCCAGACGAAGATCTGTGCCGAGTTTGATTCCTTTATAGGGAATCGGAACACTCTGTTGTCTTAAAAACCGTAATTCTCTAAGATGAACCCCGTGAGATAGCATTAACAATTGGTACATTTGAATAGGATTGTTTTTTTGCATTTTTCTATATTTTCCTGCTAATAAAGGCTAAGAATATCTAACGGGGTGAAGCTCATGACAAAGTGCGTCTTCATTCACCCCATGTAATACTTTATAAATCCAATAACTTGCCATTTTCATTCTCTTGTTATTACATGGGGTAAACAGATTCCAAAAGCCCTGGACCTAAAATCCGATGTACTTCTATCGCTGCTCCGATTATCTTCTCTGATATTTCATTTTCATGCATAATTAATAAATTTCTTTAAAATCCTCTGCGATCTCTGCGCCTCTGCGTTTATATTTTTTCTCACATTTGAAAATCTAAATTTACCTTTTCGAATAGGGTCTAATTAAGACCAATTTATGTGATCGTCGCTTCAATCTGATCGGCAGCCTGTGATAATTGGATTTCTTTCTGTTCGCCGGTAGTCATGTTTTTCAGCAGGATTTTATCTTTATGAATCTCATCTTCTCCGATAATAACCACCCAGCGGGCTTGCTTTTTTCCGGCGTCGCGCATCTGTGCTTTGAGCGAACGGCGCAGAAAATCCAATTCAACCCGAAGACCGCGTGAACGTAATGTTGTGGCAATATTAAAAGCCACCTGACGGGCATTGTTACCTATAACAGCCATATAGATCAGATTGATTTCTTTTTCCGGAATTGCCTGGCTCTCGTTTAAAATCATGAGCAGGCGCTCCATCCCTGAAGCGACTCCTACAGCCGGTGTGGGCACACCACCCAGGTCTTCTATCAGATGATCGTAACGCCCGCCGCCGCAGATGGCGTCCTGGGCGCCCAGCAGGGAACTGGTAATTTCAAAGGTCGTGCGGGTATAATAATCCAATCCGCGGACCAATTTATTATCGACCTCATACGGGACATAAGCGGCGTCCAGCAGGGATTTCACTTCTTCAAAGTGCTGCGCATCTTCCGTATCGAGATGATCGAGTATTGAGGGAGCATGTCTATCAAGGATGCGCTGACAGCTTTCAGCTTTGCAATCGAACAGGCGCAGAATATTTTTCTCGATTCGTTCTTGACAGGTGTTGCAGAAATCATTGAAATGAGGTTTTAATGCGGATTTCAGGATTTTCAAATAGTGATTCCTGCTGTTCAGACTGCCGATACTGTTGATCCGCACCGATAAATCGTTAATACCAAGTTCTTTGTATATATCATAGACGGTCTGGATAACTTCGGCGTCGGCTTCGGGGTGTTCGGAACCGATGATTTCAAAGCCAAACTGGGTGAATTGTCTCAGGCGCCCTTTCTGCGGACGTTCCTGGCGGAAAAGAGAACCGAAATAGTACAATTTGCTTACCGGACTGATCTGGCTGAGATTATTCTGTATGAAGGCTCTTACTACGGGCGCAGTCAATTCCGGGCGCAGCGTGAGGCTCGTATTGCCTTTATCCAGAAAGGTGTACATTTCTTTGGAAACAACATCGGTATCGGAACCAATCCCTCTGGTAAAAAGTTCCGTCTCTTCAAATAACGGAGTTCGGATTTCCTGATAATTATTCCGTTCGAGACGTTCGCTTATAATTTTTTCGACATATTGCCACTGGTATATTTCACCCGGTAGAATATCTTTGGTGCCTTTAATTCTGCGATACACAGTATGTCCTTTATTTTGTTTAAATGTTGGCTGGATTAAATTTTAAGGTTCCTTCTTGTTTAGAGGGGGTAATTTCGTAACCTGTTGTCTGTGGCCCGTAGTCAGTAAAACAACCATAGCATATTCATAAGTCGTTATTTATTGCAAAACACGTCCGCTTTATTTATCATATTTCCCAACATCTGTCCTACCCTTTGGTTCCTTTCTATCAATCTGTTATAGTCTGTTACTCCAATATACTGGCAATCTTTTGCAAAATCGACCCAAGTTTCTGTTTCTCCATTTTCTCCATCGCAATCTGTTAATTTACTGGTGAAATGAGCAATATACCTGCGTTTAGACCAGGACTCTTTCAAATCAGGCAACTGCCTGACAGACCTGGAAGCTTTGCGAATTTGATCTGCCTGCCCTGTTAAATAATAAATGATCTTGTTGTTATTTGTTTTCATTTTAATGAAATATAGAATATTAAAAAATGAAATGGGTAATATCATACATATTTAATAGGGTAAAAGTATTTTTCCTCTTTCGGGAATTTTTTAGATAAGAAAAAAATCTCCATAGCCTGTTCGTATGCCAACTTATAAACATCTAAATCTTTTGCTGATTTGATATACATAATTTATTGCACCATTTTTGAACTCAAAGAATCATTGTCTACGGACTACGGATTGCAGACCACGGATCTATCTACTCGATTCAAGAAAGAGCCATACATTTTATCCTCGGATGGCAATGTTGACATCAAATCCGCCATTCCGGTTGATCCGTTTGCCGGTTCGGCGGTTAAGACTTTCACCGTAGGAATAAAACAATCCACCAGTAACTTTCTTTGTAAAAGAATAACTGATGCGAGGCTCGATTTTCCAATTCCGGTTTTCTTGCTGTACGGCAAATTTTGCATCTGCCGTATTTCTGCCGCGGGTCTTCGAAGAACTGTAATCAAAATTCATTGTAAAATTCATGCTGTTTTCCAGCCGTTTATCTTTCAGGAAGGGCAGCGGAATCGTAAAACCGCCTTTTTTCTGGTAGTTCAGAGATGCGTTGATATTCTGTTCGTTAGTGATACTTGTGCCGCCGTTCGCCTGGTTATTGATTGTTTTCCCCTGGGTCATGCGGATATTGGAATTGATATCGTTTTTAAACTGCATGGATAAGCCGACAAGAGGTGAAAAATAAAGTTTGTATGAGGAATTTTGTTTTTCACCGTTTCGGTAAACTACCGCCTCCTTGCCAGAGAAGCCGTGGTCGAGGGATAATTTTTTAAAGAATTTCGATATGAAACTTATTTTTTCAATCTGGCTCCAACTGAGTGTCCAGCCCGGAAAGGGCATACCGCCCTTGCCATTTTTATCAAAGGTAATATAATCACGGGTAAGATTACGGCTCTTTTGTCCCTGGGATTCAGCCCAGGACATATTCTGTCCGAAAGACAAAGAAGTGCTGATATTTTTTGTCACTTTAATGCCCGAACGCATGGAAATGTCGGAGTTCAAGGCAAGGTTATTGACGTTTAGCCCGACTTCATCTGTAAGAATTTCCAGTCCGGGATCCGAAGACAAACCGGTTCGGTATAATAAACCGGGGGTTCCTACACGACCCAGGTTTCGGTTGTTGCGGCTGGTGGAATAGCTGAATTGGATCGGCTGAATTCTATCCAGGGCTTTGTAGAGATACTCCAATATCTTGATCTCTTTTTTATTCTCCTTTGTGCTCTTTTCAGGAGTTTCCGGCGTTTCCGTTTGGGATCGTGATGAACGGCTGCGATCTGAACGTCCGGAAGATGGACGGCTCGATGGTTTTGATGATTTTGGAGTGTAAAAAGATTTAAGAATGGATTTAGGATCAAGACTAAAGGAACTGGATATCCGCGACTGGTTATTTAATTGATCGACACTTTTAGTGTTGCTGTTTACCGGTTCGCTCCAATTATAACCGGCGTTGTAATTTATACTCGGTGAAAACCAGCTGAATAGCTTGAGTGAAAATGCAGCCGAATAACTTTCGGTAATATTAATTGGAATACCGGGGTTGAGTTCTTTGACGGCTCGCAGTTTATCGTTTCGAAAATCGATCATGCTGTTTTTCATCTTTCGGGAATAATTAACATTCAGGTTGTCGAATATTTTATAAGCGCTTGTGATGGATCGATTCAACCCAAGGTCGTATGTCTCGGTTGCCTGGCTTTTCGAAAGACGCGGGACTTTGATGGATTTACTTTCGGCGGCGTCCATAGAAAAATCCAGACTGCTGGGTGTATAGTACCATCGGAGATCACCCAGTTTGTCGCCCAGAACCGGCACATTTTGCATCCATTTAAAGGGCTGAATATAATTATCGCGGCCAAAGGGGATTTTGTATGAAAAATTTCCCTTATAGGTCTGGGATTCTATGTTTTTGACCTGAACAGACGAGCTTTTCGACCATTGAGCGTTTAACTGAACATTGATTTGGTCAATAGTATATTTTGTCAACCAGAAATCGGAGCCCCGTTTACTGAAAGATGTATTCATACCGTATGATTCCGAGAGATTTAATATACTGTCCGGGGCGCTGTCTCCTGTAAGAATGTCGGTGCCCGGGACATACTTGGGAGCGCTGACTTTGTTGGAGAACGATCCTGAAACCGGCAGTCTTAATCCCCAGCCGGCAGGCGTTAATTTATCAAGCGCTACGCTACCGCGGGCGGTAATATTGCGACTGGTGTTTAATCCGGAAGGCTGCAGACTGGGACGCTGTTCAACTGTATGGAAATCGGCGTCTTTGCGGTCAATGCCAAGGTCAAATTTCATCAAATCGGCGACAGTAAGCGACATATTACTCCGGTAAGCCACGCCCGGATCGCGGCGGACTTCGGACAGGCGCAATTCATCGAGCCAGACTTCGCCGAAGACAGTGTTGTCATATCGTGGCAACGGTGTGATTTCATCAAAATCATCCAGCGCATATCTCTGGTTAATGACGCCGATCTCTAATTGTTGAACCCGAGAAAGCGCCGGGGCGCCGTAAATGATTATTTCTTTGCCAGTGTATTCACCGTTTTTTACTTCCTTATATCGCCGCTGGGCGATCTCTCCTTTATCATCTCGTATAATGCGAAGTTGTTTGGGAGCATCTTCATTTCCCGGAAATTCATCCTCGCTGTTATAGCTTTTTAGGCTGGTAATAAAATCAAGATCGATTTCCATATAATTCTTTTTGTCCCATTCGGGATAGATGGGTTGCCTGTATTCGTAAAACTGGGGATTTTGACCACCGCGACCAAATCGCACGAAAAATTGAAGCGGCGTTTTTTCGCCCTTGCGGAAATATTTTGTGCGGGTGTGTATGTTATGTCCGTTGATATATAGTTTCATCTTCCTATATGTGATAAAGCTAGCCTCTTCCCGCAATACTTTTTTAGCCGCCGCTATTTCTCCCGGTTTGAGGCCTTCACTTCCATCAAACCAAAGCACGAGCGACTGTTCTTTCATGCGGATTTCATTGATCCGGTCATACTCGCCTTGAACGCCTTTGGGAGCTTTATAAGTATCGGGATTGTCTTCAGAATTGATTACGCTTACTGCAAATGCATCCTCTTTTTTAATATACTCGTCGCCCTCTTCCGGCGCGACGCCCAGTTCTTCCCATTCATTGCCGACCATTTCGATCTTGGCAATTTGTACCGTACATACCGAATCTCCCCGAGCCGTTTTTTCATTTGGAATTGCTTCATCCAGCCAAAGGCGACAGGCCTGAATGGTCTGCCAGCTGACCTCGCCATCGCTGCGGATTTTATTTAAATCCGAAAGAGGTATTCGATAAAGTTTCCATCCGGTCTCTTTTCCATTATCATGCTTGGTCCGCCCGGCGATATATTTATTATCAATTGTTTCGTCCAGTGAAAAATCGATCGTATAGTAATCATTTAAAATGTCAACAACGTAATTTCTGTTCAAATCTTCCGTATCCGGTGTATATCCGCCGGCATCCTTCTTACTATTTTCAGTTCCGTTGATAAAGCGATAATCTGAAGAGCCTTCGCTCCATTTCCAGTTGTCGGAATGGGGATCTGCCGGATCGCGCTTATATTCGCGCAATCGTTCATCTCCTGTAGTTAATTTTCCATATCGATTTGTAACAATAAATTCATATTCATCAAATAATCCATCAATACCGGTATCTTCACCATCATCCAAGAGGTCGTTTCCGTAGGTAAATCCGGCTTCCGCTTGGTCTTCGGTATCCAGCGTTTTATTAGGGATATAGTCTTCGCTGATCTGTCCCAGGTCAACGTGTAATCGTCCCGAATTTCCCCGAACCCAGATTTCAAGGAATTTTGTTTTGGATTGGTCGTAATAACTGGTGGGGAAATAATAGGTGATTCCGCCCCATGCTTCTTCGGGAGCAGATATTCCATCGGTAACCGATATCGACCAATCGGGATCGAGCGCCATAACCATGATTTCGGTGATATTGTTTTGAGCCCGGGTGCTGACCTCTTTGTTCGGCCAGATGTTTTTGGTCGCGACGCCGCCATAAGGATTGTACCAGAACATAAAACCCCGTTGATTTTCTGTTTTGCCCAATGGCGTCGCTGAGTGCGCCCAGTACCGCTGCATGATCGGAGGCGATGTAATACGCTTGGAGCCCTCGAAATCATCAATGAATCCAACCCCGTTTGGATCGCCGGTATCGTCGTTGCTGATAGTGTTGGGATTGGGGTTCACCCTGGCGATTTCACCCTCGAATGTTATAGTGGAAAGCTTGTCCGTTTCAATTAGCGGCAGCCAGTTTGCCGCCCGGGTCAGAAAGCGCAAATCTTTATTGAAACGTCCGTTTAAATCCCAGACAAAATTTCGCATCGGTTCATAACCGACATCAACTTTTTCGTCAACAACTGATTTGCTGAAATAGAGAGCCGTGCCGCCGATAAATGAATTTTCACCGAAATCATATTGGGCGCGTGCACCTAAAATAGTCTTTTTATCAAGCTGGAAAAACTGGTTGCGTTCGTACTTGATATCCAGATTTGCATCCGGGTTCAGGGCGTCCTGGCGAAGAAGCGTGAGAGTTCCGGTGAAATAATCGATGGTGTAATCGACGCCCCGAGTAAGGGTCTCGCTGCCCAGGTTGACAGATTCGCTGCCGTCGATAACCATGGGACCGAGGTTGATCATGGAACTGCGGTTTTCGTATTTATAAACAATCTTGAATTTTGAATCTGCGGTGATATCACTGAAACGCGTTCGATTACTGTCGTATATTGCGGAACAGTTGTACAGATCGCTTAGATTTGAATTGTACATTCCGGATTCATCGTTTTCTTCGTGTTGGAAGGGGCGCAGGAATGGAAGCCAGAGCTCGCCCATTTGCAGATTAATGATTGATGGATTATCGAGATCAATAATATCATCCGGGGTCGGATTGCCGTTCTTGTCCTTCAAATCCAGCCCAAATTTTTGCAGAAAATTGACGCCGTCCTGTGGATCGCGTTCTTCATCACCGGTTTGACCGTGAATATATACCACGCTGAGATCAAATCCTTCAGGGTTGATACCGGAAGTACCGAGGTAATATATGTTTTTAAATTCCAGATCCCAGCAGGGATGGCTGGGAATCATTTGCTGCGGCTTGATCAACTTTAAGACAATATCGGTAGTGTCCGATAGTGGTCGATCCCAATTACCGTATTCCTTATTATAAATAGTATTCCCGCCGGCGTCAACAACCCGATAGGTAACAGCAAGTACTTCGCTTTCCTGAACCTGTGTTGACAGGCGAATGAATCCAAGATTCAGGTTGGCTATATAATCTTGATCTAATTCAAGCCGCTGAAATACACGCTGTTCCAAATACGCGCTGTCGGCACTTTCGGGATCTCCCGGATCAACATAAGCATATCCATATACACTGCCGGCGGTTTCTATATTAATGGATTTATATACTTCCAGATCAGCAATAATGAGATCGGGGTTATAGGAAAAGCGTCCGTCGTTTTTAAAAAATCCTTCATAGAAAGTGCTGCGAAAGTCATAATCGAGGAAGTAATAGAGATTCCGGCGGTATTCATAATCTTTGATAGAGTTGCTGGTTTGTTGAGCGCCGCCGGCAATACTCAATTTTTCTTTCTTGCCTTTTTCCACGCTGGCGATGGCTGTGACGTCAAGTCCGCCCAATTTCACAAGAGCTTTCAATCCGAATAAGCCACTGTTTTTACGGGAGAAGGTTACAAATTGTGTTCCCGGTAAGGATAGGGCGACGTTGCCGGCTTCGACTTTTTGAACGATGTCGTCTTCCCCGCCGGTATAAATGATCTTTAATGCGTTTTCGAAATCGAAGTCCCGTTCACTGTCCTGGTCAACCAGAATACTGATTTTGTCACCGATCTTGCCTTCAATATTGAGCTGCTGTTTTTGATCAACAATAAACGTTGTGGATTGCCCCTCGCGATAACCGCTGGCCACCTGTGACCGTTTCTGGTTCTGCAAGCGACCGTTGATATTGACATTTCCCGAGACCCTCAATGATACTCGTTGTCCGGCAATATCCGCCCCGATCAGTTCGATCTTTTCAGAGCGCATGGCAGATTTTTCTTTTGAAAAATTCTTCCGGCATATTTCGCTTAACTGAGTTTGAAGGTAGTTGCGTGTTTTTAACCTGTAAAATGTCTCCAGTGAAACGCCCCGGGGTGACACAATATACGCTCCTTCGAATTGATCGCTGAAGATAAGATTTTTCCCTGTATAATCGAGATCCTTCTCGGATTTAACGCCTCTTAATGTAACGGTGAGAAAATTTGCATTTAGCTGTTGATAATTTGGAGACACGAACGACAACCCCCGCGGGCGGTCAATGCTGATAGAGCTTAACCGGTGAGATATCCAATCCACCTGAATAGGAAACACCGCCCCCGGCGCTTCAGTAAGCTCTTCCTGAGCGTATAATGAATAGAATGATGCCGATAAAATCAGCAGAGATATAAATTTCCTGATACGATGTATTGTCGCCACCCTGTATATTTCGGTTAATATGGTTTATTGTTATTTAAAACAGATGTAACAAATTGTTCGGGTGACACCTCAACTGTTTGGGATTATTGATGCAAGCTGGCGTTGCAGCGATGTGTACAGACGATTGAATGCCTGGCCTCTGTGGCTGATGGCATTCTTTTCGTTGTGGTCTAATTCGGCTAAGGTCTTACCTTTTTCCGGGATGTAAAAGATGGGGTCATACCCGAAACCACCGGAGCCCCGGCGCTCAGTAAGGATCATTCCCTCAATAACGCCTTCTTCGGCAATTACCACGTCGGGTTGATAAAATACAGCGACCGTCCGAAATCGCGCTGTCCGTTTTTCTTTCGGAAAGGGCATAATTTCCCGGATGAGTTTTTCAACATTGTCGTCATAACTGGCGTTTTCTCCCGCAAATCGTGAAGAATAAACTCCCGGTTTGCCGCCAAGGGCGTCAACTTCGAGACCGGTGTCATCGGAAATAGTGGGCAATTTTGTGAATTCTGCTAACATTGACGCTTTTTTTAATGCGTTGTCGTAAAGGGTGTTCCCGTCTTCAATCACTTCGGGGGCATTGGGGAATTTGTCGAGTGTAATAAGTTCTATACCCGGTAACTTAAAGATGTTACGGATTTCTTTAATCTTATCTTGATTGTTTGACGAAATAAGTATTTTCACGGCTTTAATGGAAAGTTTAGGGGGTGTGATAAAATAACCTTAACATCCAGCAGCTGCCGGATTGTAATTTTATAAATAACACAATGATAAATAACCATGTTCGTAGAACTTCTGGTGAAGAATGACAACTTTATTCTATCACACCCCCTTAAATAATCGTTCGATCAAAAATGCCAAAAATGTTAGAGAAAAATCCCGTCAATGTCAAGCGAATTGACGTGATCTTCTGACGGAAATCACAGATATTTGAATTTATCCCGCATTTTGAACGCAATATCTGTAAAGGCGTTGATGAAATGCATATCTGGCCTGCCTGCTCCAGGGATTCCGACGGGCAGGGATGTCGTCCCCAGGGGACGGTAGCCCAGCCAGAATTCCTCACAGGGAAGGGTGAAGGTAATAAATATCTCGATGGATCAGGATAAAGGCGGGGGCTCCATTTCTATACTGTGATCAGTAAATTAACGGTGTCGTATAGATACCGCTCCGGCAGTTTCTATGTCTTGTTTGGCAACTTCACCATAATAAACGATGGAAGACGCCCCGGAAGCAGTTCCGGATAATTTTCCTCCGTTCATGGTGAGTTCGACCCGGCTGGCTCCGGATGAATGCAGGGTTGCATTGACAATCTTTGAGTGCCGGAGATTGACGTAAGAAGCGCCGTCACAAACCATATCCAGATCATTAATGGAAGAATTTCGTCCTTTTATTTCAGCTGCTCCGGTGGTTTTTATATTGAGATGATCGCAACTAAAGTCTTCGAATGAGATGGAAGCTCCTTCGACGATTTCAATTGATTCCAGTTGAGGCATTATTATATCGGCGCGAAATATACCGCGGCGGGAATGCCAATTGATATTGCTATCGATAATTAAATTTGAGGAATGCTGGTCAACCGATATTCTATCAGAAAACTCTTCGGGATAGTAAACGATTACCGAATAATCGTCGCCCTGCTCAATGTCAATGCTCCAGCGCCCATAAATTTTTAGGGAATTAAAGTCCTCGCAGGAAAATTTTTGTTGTACAAATTCATCATCGGAAAATGCGGACGCTTTACAGGAGGAATTATGTAGTATTATTCTGGTAGTAATAATCATTCCGGTGAGGAATACCACAATAACGATCAGGGTAATGAGTAAAATTTTGTTGCTGTTTTTCATATGTATCTCCACTCTGTTATTGATTGTTGTAAAACGTTTTTAATTCATTAAAATCGATATTTAATAAATCCATCATTTTGAACACCTGGGGCAGTTGGGTATTAATGAATTCTTTCCGTTTTAGTGTTCTGGTGATTTCTTTGGCGTCGTTAGAAATAAAATAGCCGATACCCCTGCGGTTATATATAATGCCTTTTTCCTGAAGATACGCATAGGTCCGCATAACGGTATTGGGGTTTACTTCGATGGTCACAGCCATTTCGCGAACCGAAGGGATTTTCTCCCCTTTTATCCAATCCCCGGACAGGATGTTTTCGCAAATGAGATCCGCGATTTGGAGATAGATAGCCTGGTCTTTCTGAAATTCCATATTAAACCTCCGTTTCACCAAGCCGCAGATAACTTAAAATCCAGAAATATGGAGCAAAGCAAATCCAGAACAAATACTTGAATATTGTGGCAAGATTTTTACCGAGGTGTTCAAAAGAGACCATATCGTTAAACATAAATTCATCGATAAATCTCATGCCGTGGAAAAAATCCCGGTAGACAATACGCACTACCAGGAAAGCAAAGATACTCAATACAAAGGTAATTGCGAACTGGGAAAAGAGTGTTTTCATAAGCGGATGATTTTTGAAATACAACCCACCGAAGAGGAACATTGACTGTGTCACGAGATATATGGCGACACTGAGTAGAATCTCTCTGTTGAAAGGGTTGAACGCCGGAAAACTCCAGCCGGTAAATATCGCAGCAATACCGGAAGTTGTGACTGTCAGGAGATAATAGAGTAAAATGCTTGCAGGCACATAGCCGATTGTTGTCAGAAGTAGTTTGCTGACCATTTTTTCAAAAATAGAGGCGGGTAACATAAAAAATGAAGTGTTTTTCTGGGAATGATGAATTTCAGAAAATGCCGAGCTGCTTAGTATAAAACCGCCAATAAACAGGAGCGCCGGATATAAACCAAGATGAAAATCAGGGCTTGTACTGCCCCGGGAAAAGAATATTGGCGGCAATGTAATGACGAAGTAAAGAGCCGCGACTGCGCCGGCGCTAACCAGCATCGTGCGATAATTTCTCAATAGATCATTTCTAAGAAGCAGGACAAATCGTTTGGAATTAAAAAAGTGAGTTGTTTTCATTTATGCCTCCCGGGTGAATAGTTCACCCATGCGTTGCTGGTTGTTAATGACGGCGTTGAAAAGTAATTCGATATCCAGGTTGCTTTCGGATTCTCCTCGATTTTCATCGATGACAACGTATCCGCCAAGGGTTTTCTCGGAGTATAAGACGTCATCTTTGCCCGGTTCGGTCTTTTGCAATCTTACCGCAAGTTTTCGGGAAATATCATCGATCGATTGATTGAAAATAACGTTTCCGCCGTCCAGTATAATAATAGGGTCGATTAAATTTCCAATATCGCGCACCTGATGGGTGGAAATTATAATGATTCTGTCTTCGCTCAGTGATGCGGCAAGCAGTTTTCGGAACTGGCTTTTACTGGGAATGTCCAAACCGTTAGTTGGCTCATCCAGAATCAACAGTCTGCAATTTGTAGCCAGTCCGAACGCCACAAGGAATTTTTTCTTCTGTCCGTAGGACAGAGACGTCAACCGGTCATTCCGGGGCAGATCAAAAGTTTTGATATATTGACCGAATGACTGATGATCGAAGCGTGGATAAAAAGGCGCATATAGTTTTAGATATTCACTGATTTTCAGTGGAGGCGTGTAAATTTCCTCAGGGATAAAGTATATTTCCTGCAACATTTCGGGGATTCGCCCGGATGGTGCAAAAGCAAGCACCGAGCATGTGCCTTTTTGAGGAAACAACAGTCCGCAGATGATTTTTAACAGCGTTGTTTTTCCCGCGCCGTTTTTCCCTAACAGGCCGTAAATATTTCCATCGGATATTTGCAGGTTTAGTTCGCTGAAAAGGGGTGGCTTGTTTTTGTAAGCAAAGGTCAAATCTGTCATTTTAATCATTTTTCGCTCCGTTTTGGTGTATTATTTACCTAATACACTAATAATGTATTGAGGTTTGGATTAAATGTCAAGTGTTTTTTTAAAATCGGGTGGGATTTATTTCTATTGTGAAAATATCTGGTACGAAATTACTCGTACCAAAACTAGCACCGATCAATTATCCTGAATATTTGTGCTTGAATAATTAGGTGTGCCTAATTAAATTAGGGATGTTTAGTGGCGGGGATGATATGAAAAATCGAATACTCTCTGAAAGTCAACAAGATTATCTGAAAATCGTGCTCGATCTGATCAATGAAAAAAAGGTGGCGAGAACTAAGGAAATTGCGCATTGTAAAGGCGTAAGCATGCCCTCAGTAACAGAGGCAATGCAAAAATTGTCGCAGGAAGATTATGTTCAATATTCTGCCAGGGAATTTATTGAACTGACCCCAAAAGGCGAAGAGGCGGCTCTCAGGTTGACCAGCAAATATGCTTTTTTGAAGCATTTTCTTGTAGATGTGCTCGGCATTCAGGATGAAATCGCCGACAAAGACGCCTGCAAACTCGAACACCACCTCAATAAATCTACACTCGACCGCTTTATTCTGCTCTACCAGTTTCTAGCTGAATGTCCGAAAAGCGATAAACGCACGATTAATTTGTTCAAGGAATGCATCAAAGCGGCAGAGGGGGATTTTTTAAGTGATTCTGACTGCAAGTCCTGTTTTATTTCAAGCAATTTTCCTCATCGCTATGGTGAAAAAACAGTTCATACCCTTTTATCAAAACTGAATCGCGGTCAAAAGGGACAGGTAATCATGCTGGGTCCGGATTCGGAAATACGGCTTTCACTAATCGATAAAGGTCTTTTGCCGGGTAGTGAGTTCCATGTCGAAGAAATCGGTGATGCAAACGGACCTTTTGTCGTTCAGACCGATGGTTGTCTGATCGAATTGGATGAGGAGGCGGCGAAAATGATCGAAGTGGCTATTGAACATCCGGAATAATGGATTGGATTTTAATTTGAAAACAAAACAGTCAGATGAACGCGTAAAACTTCTGTCCGAGCTGGAAACCGGGGGGCGTTTCAAAATAATTAAGATAAACGCCAGGGGCGAAATCCGCCGACGTTTGCTGGACATTGGATTTATTAAAAACCAGGAGGGCAAAATCATTCGGGAGGCATTGCTGCGAGATCCTATAGAACTTGAGATCAAGGGAACAATGGTTTCCCTGCGCCGGTCCGAAGCCAGACTCATTAATGTTGTGGAGCAGGATTGAATATTCCGGGCTATCAGATGCAGCGGCGTACGAGGCGGCGTTTTGGACGCCGGAAACCTGCTCCCGGCCAAAATATCATTCGCATTGCGCTGGCTGGTAATCCTAATTCCGGGAAAACCAGTATTTTCAATGCCCTGACCGGTCAACGGCAGCATATCGGTAACTATCCCGGCGTTACAGTTGAGAAAAAATCCGCTATTATTAGTGTCGGTGAACAACTTGTAGAATTCATCGATCTGCCGGGCACATATAGTCTCAGCGCTTACTCTCTCGAGGAAGTTGTCTCCCGGGATTTTGTGCTGCATGAAAAACCCGATGTCATTATTGATATTCTGGATTCGACAAATTTAGAACGGCATTTGTATCTTCTTCTTCAATTCCAGGAGCTTGGCGTGCCGATCGTAGGCGCCCTGAACATGACCGACGAAGCCAACGCTAAAGGCATTAAAATCGATGGCGAAATGCTGGGATCAATTCTGGGAATTCCATTTGTGAAAACTGTCGGAAGCACCGGTTTTGGGATTGACCGGCTGTTAGATATAGCTATCAAGGTAGCCGAAAAACAAATCGAATCAAACAGGCGCCACCTGAATTATGGTAAAAGAGTTGAATTAGCGCATAATGCCCTGATAGAGACATTGATAATGGACGACTCTTTTGAATCCCGGTATTCAATGCACTGGATTGCAATTAAGCTGTTAGAAAAAGACCATGATGCAATTGAAAAAATAAAAAAGGAACATCGTCTTTCCGACCTAGTATTGCAGGTTGCCGGAGAATTGCAGAAGCGCCTGGAAAAACAGTTTGCGGAAGATTGCGAAGTCATTATTGGCGAACAACGATATGCATATATCCATGGCGCCATAAAAGAGACCGTATCCCTGCCCGGACACAGCACCGGAATAGACTTTACGGAAAAGATTGATCGCATTGTCTTAAACCGGTTTTTGGGGGTTCCCATATTTTTGGGCATAATGTTTGTCATTTATCAACTGACATTCAGCTTTGGCAATCCATTGGCCGACGGCATATCGATAATGTTTACGCGCTTATCATTATTATTAACAAGAATTCTGCCCGGCGGACCTTTACAAGAATTATTGACCAATGGAATCATTAACGGCGTTGGCGGCGTGCTGACCTTTTTACCCATTATCTTGCTGTTATTCCTGGGACTATCATTTCTCGAGGACACCGGTTACATGTCGAGGGCGGCGTTCGTTATGGATAAAGTATTTCACATGTTCGGGCTGCACGGTCGCAGTTTCATTCCCTTTATGATTTCCACCGGTTGCGCCGTGCCGGGCATCATGAGCGCCAGAGTGCTTGCCAACCAAAAAGATCGGATTGTGACAATTATGGTATCACCGTTGATGATGTGTGGCGCCAAAGCTCCGGTTGTCGCCATGCTTGTAGCGGCTTTTTTCCCCGACAATGCCACCCTGATTTTCTGGAGCATCTGGCTGTTTGGATGGCTTACGGCATTTTTAATTGCTTTGATTTTCAGGAAAACTCTTTTTAAAGGGGAACAAACGCCCTTTGTCATGGAACTGCCGCCCTATCGCCGACCTCTGTTAAAAAGCGTTATTCTCCACATGTGGGAAAAATCCTCGGAATATATAAAGAAAGCCGGAACAGTTATCCTGGCGGCGTCAATTGTCGTCTGGTTTATTTTGAGTTATCCCAAAGCGCCGCAGATCGCAGTCCGGGATTCCGGTGGAACTGAATTTGTCAGATCCAAAACCGATATCACGTACAGTATCGGCGGGCGGCTGGGCAAAGGCATTGAGCCGGTAATTAAATGGGCCGGGTTCGACTG
>JAHIOG010000334.1 GCA_018895675.1 bacterium | reverse complement strand
ATTTGCAAGATTTAGAAAGTCTATATCAATATTAGGTATCAATTCATCTCAGGGTTATTTTTAAATATATCTTTTAATTCAAGATATGTCTCACGATTGTTAACTCTCGTTGGATGTCTATAAGGTATAACCCATGCATTTCTAATTTTATCTAACACCGGTTTAGCCATTGGGTTGTCTGGATTAACTTTCAAATCAAGTAACCATATTAATTCACTGAACACTCCTCCCGAAATTATATAATCCGGATTGATATTTGATATCTGGCTTAATAATAAAGACTTATCAATATGTGTATATGCATTGATAACCGACATATTTGAAACAGAGCCGCCACTTGTCTTTTTTAAATTAATTGCAGCAATTTTTCTAATTGAATCACACATTGTAGTAAAATTATTTATTTCCTCAAAATCAGGAAAACTTCTAAATATTCCAGCTGCCCATCTTGATATCGCATGCCAGGGTTGATATTTTGGGCCGTTTTCCAACATCATGCGAAGATCACCCCCTTCCCAATCATTGACTTCTTTAAGTACAAACAGCAACTTTTTATTGGCATTATTGTAATGTTCTAAGTTTATGATTCCATCTTTACAAATCCGACTACTTTTAATACCAATAGACTTATAATGCTCATCCCACCATTTCCAAATGTTATCCATTTTCTTATACTCCTTTAATCAAGAATTAACGCATATCACAGTTTTCAATAGGTATAAAATATCCATATCCCAGCCTTATCTCTTAGATATTTCCACAAGATAGCAGTCTATTGTCGCCACATATCATCATAGTTTTTTGAATAATTTGAAAACATTACGGCAATTCCCATTACCCCCGCAAACTTGTTCCACCGACCACCGCACCATTCACCATTCCCTGACCGGCGTATTTATCGCAACTCTTCATCATAATATTATTCACATTATATCCATCAAAGATTTTAAGTCTCATTTATTTAATTAGCAGGCACTTCCTTACTGCCAAAAAACCATCAGCCCTATTGGCCACATAGGCGTAACTGCCGCTGACAGCAACGCTCCAAGCATCGCCACCGGTATCACAGAAGCCCACTTCTACGGGACTGGAAGGCGTGGACACATCTATGATGTGTAAACCATCAGGCCCCATCGGCCACATAGGCGTAACTGCCGCTGACGGCAACGCCATAAGCATCGCCACCCGTATCATAGAAGCCCACTTCTACGGGGCTGGAAGGCGTGGACACATCAATGATGCGTAAACCATCATCCCTATTGGCCACATAGGCGTAACTGCCGCTGACGGCAACGCCAGAAACTGCTGACGGGGTTAATACCTTTCCTAATTCATTGGGATTAGCCGGATCAGAAATATCCACAACTTCAAGATAGCCCCCATTACCAAAGTAGGCAATATTACCCGATACATCTACTGCTGAACAGGGGCCATTTGCCCAGCGTCCTATTAGTGTAGTATTACTATCGGTAATGGTTTGAAAAGTCTCCTGTGGTGTGAAATTTGTATGGAGGCGAATATCCCTTGATGGGGGCACATTTGCCTGTCTGTTCTTCTGACCAAAAGCAAGACTACAAAATAGGATTGAAATCATTACTTTCTCTAAAAATATTCCATGTTTTAATGACATTATGACCTCCTCATTTGTTAGTTTAATTTTGTATGGTGGGAACAAGTTATTCTATAGTTTTCCATATACTATACCAGGTTACAATATTTTTCATTGACTCACAAGGAAATTTACACCCATTTTTATTTTATGCTAACTGTATAACATTACAAACAGGATAATATAAAGAAACTGGTAAACTTCATATGCTTGATGTACCCGGTCAAATAAAAGACGATTATGGTAAATTACTAACCCAACGTGGTATTCCGTTACATAGCCATCATTTTTATCAAAAATGGCTTCGTTTCTATCTTGACTTTTGCCACAAATATAATCATGATTTTGCCAACAGTGGTTCTCTGACACAATTTATTGAAAAATTGCATGAGAAAAATCAAACTCCCAGGCAGCAAAGCCAGGCTTCTATGTCGATCCGGTTGTATTATGAACTAAAAACATTGATACTCTAAATAAACCGGCAAATCAAAATAATAAAGCCAGACAGAAATCTTCAGTTGACTTAACAAAAGAGAAAGATTTGTGGGTAAAAATCTATAACGATTTGGATACAGCAATAAAAGTACGTCATTATTCTCCTAAAACATACAAATCATACGCAGGCTGGGTCAGACAATTTCAGCATTTCACGCATGATAAGGCACCTGATTTGTTAACAATTGATTATGTAAAGTCATTTTTGACACATCTGGCGGTTAAACGAAAAGTCTCATCTTCAACCCAGAATCAAGCTTTTAACTCGTTACTCTTTCTGTTCCGGCACATCTTAAACAGAGATTTTAAGGGGTTTGAAGGCGTTGTCAGGGCGAAACAAAGAAGATATATTCCTGTTGTATTGTCTCGCGAAGAGATTGACAGTATTCTCGAACATCTTTCTTATCCTTATGACCTGGTAGTAAAGCTCCTGTATGGTTGCGGGCTCCGGCTTTTTGAATGTCTGCAACTGCGTATCAATCATTTGAATTTTGATGCGATGATTCTGACAGTACATGATGGCAAAGGCCAAAAAGATCGGACCGTACCTGTTCCTGCATTAATTTTAGATGAGCTAAAGGAACAGATTGATCGTGTCTATAAAATACATGAAGATGATTTAAAGTCAGGTTATAATGGCACATTTATGTTTGGCGCATTCGAGAAAAAATCCCCCAATGCATCAAAAGAATTTATTTGGCAATGGTTATTCCCTGCCAAATCATTAACTGTTGTCCCTGAAACCTATGAACGAAAACGCTACCACTTACACCCCAGTCATGTTCAAAAAGCGATCAAAAAAGGTGTTTATAAAGCAAAAATTACCAAGAGAGCAACTGCCCATACGTTTCGCCACAGTTTTGCCAGCCATCTGTTACAAGCCAATTATGATATACGGACGATCCAGGAACTTTTAGGCCATAGCGATCTCAAAACAACCATGATATATACACACACCGTAAAAAGTAGAACAATTAAAGATGCCCAAAGTCCTTTGGATTTCGGCCGATGATTTAACGCTGGTATAACGGCACGTTTCAGTTACCCGCCGACACTTCAAATCAAAACTTCCGAGAATGCACAAAACATTCATTTCAAATAGCAAACACAATACCAAACCAGATTTCTAATCATTTTTAACTATTTTTTACATTCTATCAGCCCGAACATACCCGTTTCCAGACTTTTGTTTGTATCCAAAACGGCCTGTTTTATCAGTTTGTCGACGAGCAATCCAAAATACTCCTACAACCAACCCGATACCCTTCCCCAATGCAGTAGCACCGTCAGTCCCATCTCCGGCAGCTGCCGGAAATTTGACTGCGGTACTTTGCTTTTACACCACCCCCGGTCGAAGATTTACCGCTTGGAATGATTTTATTGAATTCATATATAAAGCGCAACTGTTTTTTGTATAAATCCGTATCCGGTATCAGATGACAAATATTGGCGACGTTTCATAGAGAATATATCCTACATCCACCAGTTTTCGCATGAGCAAACATCCAGATTGGGAGTCAGATAGTACAAATAATCTTACCAGAAAACCTCACTAAAAGGATGTTAAAACTCAATAGGGCAACTTTCTCATCACCATTAAACTATCAATAGAGCTAAAATAAACTGATAAATTCCCTAAGAATGATAGCGCCCGTTTTATTAAACATCTTTTTGAACAGAATAGTATCCTGGACTTTGTTTGTCATTTACAAGTCACTCCTGCTGAATCGATAAAATGAAAGTTGTTTTCTTGCTGTTTTTCTTAAACACCAACACTTTCAAATCGGTTTTCATACCATGTAATCCGTCCATGCTTTCCCCCTGATTAATTGTTCCAAAATTACTGAAGCGGCTTTTTTTTCGCTGTCTGTGCTGCTTCCTTAAACATCGGCTCATCTACATACTTACTGCATGCTCACATACCTGCTTATCACTGCTATTAATGTGAAAATCAAAACGAAAATCTCTATAGGCTT
>JAHIOG010000333.1 GCA_018895675.1 bacterium | reverse complement strand
GGACTCAGACCGTATCCGCATTATTCAATCGACGACCGGCGGGGCTTTTGGCGGTAAAGAGGAATTTCCATCATTAATCGCCTGCCAGGTGGCGGTGGCTTCATTAAAAACCAAACGTCCCGTGCAAATGATCTACGACCGGGATGAAGATATTATCTGCTCCACGAAAAGACATCCCTCGATTGTCCGTTATAAAGCGGGACTAAATAAAAACAACGAAGTTGTTGTCCTGGATATCGATATAAAATTTGACGCCGGCGCCTACTCGGAATTATCTCCGGTGGTGCTTCAGCGAGGAATGTTTTCGGCAACCGGAGTGTATAATTTCTCCAATCTCAAAGTCAGGGGCCGAAACTTCATGACGAATAATGTGCCCTCAGGCGCTTTTCGGGGATTCGGCGCACCCCAGACCATTTTCGGCACGGAAATGCTCATGCACAATATAGCCGTGAGACTCGGTACCGATCCACTGGATTATAAAATCAGACATCTATTAAAAAGAGGCGATCCAACCTGCACAAGCGGAAAGATTCGGGATGAAGTGAAACTCCCGGAAATCATAGAAAAGGTTGAGAAAATGTCCGGGTACCGCCGAAACATTGAAAAACACGAAAAATTCAAAGGTATCGGCGTATCGCTGTTCCTACACGGCTGCGGATTCACCGGGAAGGGCGAAGCGACTATCAAAGGGAAAATTATCCTTAAGAAAAACGGTGATACTGTGACCCTGAAAGTGTCCAGTGTGGAAATGGGTCAGGGCGCTGAAACCTGTCTCAGAAAGATCGTCGCCCATACGCTTTCGCTGCCTATGGAAAAGGTGATCTGCGAAACCATTGACACCGGGCTGATTCCCAATTCCGGTCCCACCGTCGCTTCCCGAACGATAATGATCGTTGGTGGATTATTACGCCAAGCCAGCCTGGAGTTGAAAGATCGTTGGAACGAGGCGGATGAAATCGAAATCTCCAGGATCTATAAACATCCTGATTTTCTTAGTTGGAATGACGACAAATTTGAAGGCGATGCCTACCCAACCTACTCGTGGGGCGCCAATGTGGCGGAAATTGAAATCGATCCCGTGACTTACGAAATCGACGTAAAAAAGATAACTGCAGTTTACGATGTGGGAGTTCCAATCGATGAGAAAACGCTCGAAGGACAGATGCAGGGAGGTATTGTCCAGGGCATTGGCTGGGCAACCATTGAAGTGATGAACACGGACAGGGGAAATCTGGTGCAGAGCAACCTGACGGATTACAAGGTGCCCACGTCCATGGATGTCCCGGAAATTGAGTGTGAATTTATTGAAAATCCCTATGAATTCGGACCTTTCGGAGCCAAATGCGCCGGTGAATTGCCCTTTGTGGGAGCGGCGCCGGCAATTGCCGCCGCGGTGTCAAATGCTATGTCGGTTCCGATCAAAAGCATTCCAATCACACCGGAATATCTCATGGAGTTAGATAAACATGAAGATTGAGTTTGTACTGAATGATAAAAAGCAGGTAATTCAGGTCGATCCGGCGAGTCGCTTGCTGGATATTCTGCGGGATGATTTTGAATTGACCAGCGTTAAAGAGGGTTGCGGTGAAGGCGAATGCGGCGTCTGTGTCGTCTTGATGGACGGCAAAGCAGTAAATTCCTGCCTGATTCCCGTCGGCAATATTGAAGGTCGTCATATTGTGACGATGGAAAGTTTCCGAAAGACGGAAAGATATAAAGTCATTGAAGAATCCTTTCTGGAAGCCGGCGCCGTGCAATGCGGATTCTGCACGCCGGGAATCGTGATGTCAACAGAATCGCTTTTACGGGAAAATCCCCGGCCTAATGAAGAGGAAATTAAAGAAGCGCTTTCCGGGAATCTATGCCGTTGCACCGGCTACAATATGATCATTAAGGGCGTGAAATTATCTGCCGCGAGAGGAAAAGGCTTATGGTAGATGGATTCAGACCGGCAGATCTTCAAGAGGCACTGGAATTCAGAGCTCAGCATCCATCTATTCCCATCGCCGGCGGAACTGACCTTATGGTCCAAAAAGCCCGCGGATTCGGACTGAAACCGGATTTTAATAAGCCACTGCTGTTTATCGGTCATTTGCGAAAACTCCGGCAGATTTCTGTCAGGGATGGAAACATCCACATCGGCGCCGGCGTGCTTTTAAGTGAATTGCTCAAAAACGGTATAATCCCCGAATCTTTAAAAATGGCGGTTCGCCAAATGGCTTCCCCGCCTTCCAGAAATCTGGCAACTATCGGCGGCAATATTTGTAATGCTTCGCCGGCTGGTGATACGCTGCCTCATTTGTACGCCGTGGACGCGAAACTGATTTTGAAGAGTGTAAGTAGTGAACGAATTGTTCATATCGGTGAGTTCATTACTGATCCCAAGCAAAACACTTTAGGACATGATGAATTGCTGACCAAAATCATCATTCCAAATAAACTTTTTAATGTGAATTATTACAGAAAAGTCGGTCAGCGTAAAGGCATGAGCCTGACCAAAGCGGCGTTTCTGGGGATGGCGGATATTGAGAGAGATATCGTCACGGATATTCGGATTGCGTTTGGTTCCGTAGCGCCGAAAATTGTAAGATCACAGGAAATTGAGAAAACTTATATTGGAAAACCGACGTTTGAGATGAATACAGCAATTCCGGAAATCCTGGCGAAATACGCGCCTTTGATTCGACCGATTGACGATGCCCGATCCACGGCGGCCTACCGGGAAAAGGTCAGCTTACGACTGCTGGAAGATTTTTTATGGAAATTATGTTAAGAAAGGCAATCGAAATAATGGATACTATTTAGTTTAGATTAGTCAAAAAAATTATGAGTATTAAGAATAATACTAAAAAATATCCTTTGTCCATCCGTAATTGGCCTGAAGATGATCGACCCAGGGAAAAATTGCTTAAATTTGGAGAACACAATTTGAGCAATGCTGAATTGCTGGCTATTATAATCAGGACGGGAATTGCTGGCAAAAGTGCAATTGATCTTGGAAGAGAATTATTGAATAAGTTTAAATCATTGCGTGCGATGAGCGG
>JAHIOG010000332.1 GCA_018895675.1 bacterium | reverse complement strand
TGAAAACCGCCTCGCTGTTTGCAAGCAGTTGTAAAGTCGGCGCCTTATCGGTGGAAGCAAGTTCAGAACAGGCAGAAGCTCTCTACATATTCGGGAAATATCTCGGGATGGCATTTCAGATCAAGGATGATTTGTTCGACTACACTGCCAAGGAGGATAAAATCGGCAAGCCGATTGGCAGGGATTTGAAATCTAATCTAATAACTTTACCCTTGTTGTACGTGTTAAATAAAATGGACTCAGATAGAAGCCTGGAAATCCGGGAATGGATCAGAGCCGGTCTGCTGCCGGATGATGTTAAAAAGATAAATGAGTTGATTGTAGAAAAAGATGGCGTTGTCTACGCAAAGCAAAAATTAACAGAAATTTCAGAAAGAGCGCGCACAGCATTGGATTTATTTCCGGCTTCAGATGTAAAACAGTCATTACTGGGATTTATTGAATTTAACCGGGAAAGAACACATTGAGTTTAGAGCGATATCCGCAAAAAATACTGATAATCCGTTTGAGTTCGCTGGGCGATATTGTATTATTAACGCCTATTTTTAAGGTACTGCGAAATAAATTTCCGGACGCCAGAATCGATTTTCTGACAAAAGTGGAATTTCAGTCGTTACTTCAGTATAATCCCTTTATATCGAATGTCCTGACCTTTGACTCTGACGGAGGATTTCCCGGGTGGCGCGAGCTCTGTCGCGAATTAGCATGTGAAGGCTATGATCTGTACATCGACATGCACAATTCTATTCGCAGCAGGGTTCTTGGTTATTATTTTCGGAAGATTCCACATCTTCGGTTCTTAAAACCGCGACTGAAACGATTTTTGTTGTTCTATTTTTATATAAACCTGTTTTCGGAAAATTTCACTGTTCTGAATGAATATATAAAAGTCCTCGAACCTTTGGGTATATCCGGTGATTCATTAGTTCCTGAAATCTACCTGAATGACTTAGCCACTCAGCGGGCTGAAGAATTATTACAGGAGCTGGGGGTTACGAAACCTTTCGTCGTGATGTTGCCTGTTGCTGCCTGGAAAAACAAGCGCTATCCTCTTGAAAAGTACCGGGAGCTTGCTAAATGCATTTATGATACCTACACTATTCCTGTTGTTTAGCTGGGTGGAAAAAAAGATCACTATTTAGCCGAATTATCTGATCTAAACAGTGGGAGTAATATTTCCTTGATCGGTGTAACTACGTTGGAAGAATCCATTGCCGTTTTGGCGAAAAGTACACTTGTAATTGGTAATGATACGGGTTTAAGTTATGCCGCTGAAGCGGTGCAGACGCCGCTGATTGTCATTTTGGGACCAACTTCACGGGAGACGGGGGCAGGGCCATATAGTGAAAAAAGTCGATCAATCGAGCAGCAGCTCTGGTGCCGTCCCTGTTCTCAAAAAGGAGACCGGAGATGTTACCGGAAACAGCATTACTGTCTGGAAAACAGTTCTGTGGAGGAAGTTTTTAAGGCGGTACAATCTGTCTTGAACGATATCGTGGCATGACAATATTCTGGATTATCATATACAACATCATTTTTGTACCTCTGGCATTTCTTGCGCTCCAGATTCTGGCGCTCTTTAATGACAAGATAAAAGAGGGTATTAAGGGACGAAAAATCACCTGGTACGACCTGAAACGATTTCGTCAGAAATACCCCAATAAACCGGTCTTTCTGATCCATTCGGTTTCTCTGGGGGAGTTTGAACAGGCAAAGCCGGTTATTCGGGGTTTAAACGCTGTTCGCCCGGATGTGCTGATTGTTGCAAGTTTTACATCACCAAGTGGTTTCAGCCATGCGGAACGGATGTCGGAAGTTGATCTGATGATTTATCTGCCGTTCGACAGTTTCTTGGGAACACGGCGATTTATCCAGAAACTCAAACCACAAAAGATCATTTTTGTCACATACGAATTGTGGCCCAATTTGATCCTAAATGCCAAACGGCATCATGTTCCGACTTATTTAATGTCGGCAAGAATACGGCAGAAGAGCACAAAATTCAGTCCTTTCGTACGCGGCTTTTTCCGGGAATTGTATCGATCTCTTGATTATATTTTTGCTGTTTCGGAGAAGGATTGCATGTCTGTTGAAAAATTGATCGGAAGTGTTCAGATCAAATTAATGACGCTTGGCGATACTCGCTATGACCAGGTCGTTGAACGGGCGCGGAGTAGAATAACGAATCATATTCCACGGCTGTTTAACGAAGATTTTGTTTTTATTATCGGCAGTATCTGGCCTCAGGATGCTAAGCATCTATTACCGGTGGTGGTGGAAATTTTTAAAAAATTTGATCTTTTTCGATGTATCTTAGCTCCGCATGAACCGAATGAGTATGCATTGGAAAGTTTTGAAGATTACTTTAAAGGCGAAGGAATTTCTTACCTACGGTTTAGCCGGGTGCAGAAACGACCTGTCGGTGAACGCATTGTTTTGATAGATAAAGTCGGGATTTTAGCGGAGCTTTATCACCAGGCGAACCTGGCATTTATTGGCGGAGGATTCCGCGGCTCGATCCATAATGTCATGGAACCGGCAGTGGCTGGATTGCCCGTATTATTCGGACCAGATTACCACAATTCAAGAGAGGCGGAATTATTGATTGAGACAGGCGGCGGCTTCTCCTGTGATACCGGTAAATGCCTTTTGAAACATATCAAGACATTCATTAAAGATCAAAAAGCCTATGAAGAGGCGTCTTATTCGGCGCGCAAAGTCATCTGGGATAATATGGGAGCTTCGGCAAGAACAGTAAAAGAGATATTGGAGAATGATTGAGAATTCAAATAAGCGGTTTGGATTTTCAGTATAAAGTCGTACAACAATTATTTCGGAATATCAATCTATCCATTCCGTTACAATGCCGGGTTGTAATTACCGGGGATAGCGGATCGGGAAAGACGTCGCTTGTTAAACTTATCTCCGGGCTTCTGAAACCAGATAAAGGACAGATTATTTTCGAGATGAATGGCGCCGCTCAACGGGATATTCATTTCGGCTATCTCTTTCAAAATCCGGATGATCAGTTCGTCCATTTTAATATTGAGCGAGAGGTCGCCTTTAATCTTG
>JAHIOG010000331.1 GCA_018895675.1 bacterium | reverse complement strand
GGCAACAGGTTTATGTACCAAAATCGATGACCACAAATCAAGTCATGGAAAAATACGGACTGAAAACGCGAGTCGCTTATTCCGCCAGAAAAAAGGGGTTTTTCGTAAAGAATTATTCGCGTCCTCAGGTCCGTGTAGATCCCAGCAAGTTTAACGTTGACATCTGCTACAGTATTGCCGGTAAAGTTTTCAGATCAAACCTTTCAAGAGATCCGGTGGCCATGTCCATAAGAGATGATCTAATTCAAGAGGCGGTCAAAAGCATGTGGGAAAAATCAGGGCTTCTGAAAGAAACAAAAAAATATAGCATAAATTATCAATATTATTTCGTGGCCCGGAACTACATGAATTCCTATCTGACAAAGTGGAAACGCCAAATGAGGTATTATGAGATGTTTGAGGAATTCGTTAACGCCATAAAACAGAAAGGGAAAAGAGTTTACGACCCTATCTTTGGATGGGTTTATTGCTAACACTATTACAACGTGAATCTCTGCTAAAGCAACCTCGCCCCCTGCATCTTTTCTAAATTTTTAACTTCATCTCAAGAATCAGACTGACCCTTTTCAGGAAGAAACTACATCTGTACATGGGGAATGACAACTTTTAAGAATTCTCCTGTATAACCTCCTAATTCCGTCTAAATAACCTCCTGGGTGGGAGTTCTGTAACAAATGTATATCAAGGGATAGGGGAGTTTTCTTTCGACTTTCCTGTCCCTGTCCTCACCCTTGATACCGGCCAGCAACAATTCCCGCCTGATAAAGTCAAATGCACTTATTCCAGGAAATTTCAAATCTAACTTTTGTCTATTAGTTAGATTTCAAGAAAAGGAAGAATATGTCGTTATTACAATATGTTATTTATACCAAAAACCAAATTGTCCGGTTTTCATTTGATTTAAGATCTAAGTTAATCACAAAAAATCAATAATAGTTAGAATTGAGGGAAAGGAAATAGCAATGGGAAAATTAAATGGTACAAACCCGAATCACCCGAAAAAGGGATCAAGTATCACAGTGGATCCCATCCGCTCGGAAAAGAATATAAAAAAAGTAAAACGACTTTTAAAAGACAACACCAGAGACTCGCTCCTTTTTACAATGGGAATTAATAATGGTCTCCGGATCTCGGACTTGCTAAAATTGAAAGTTGGCGATGTCAGGGATATGAAACCAGGACAGACCTTAAAAGTTAAGGAAACGAAAACAGGTAAAATGAATATTCTCATGATAAATAAATCGGTGCATAAGGTCCTGAAACAATACCTGGATGAATTCAAACCGTCAGACGAGGATTATTTATTTCAGTCCAGAAACGGCAATAATAAACCATTGACCCGGGAAACCGTGAATAAGATGATCAAGGAATGGACGAAATCTTTGAAAGGCAATTATGGGACCCACACCCTGCGAAAGACCTTTGGATACATCCAGCGGACAAAATACGGTGTTTCATTTGAGGTACTGTGTAAGAGGTTTGGTCACTCCTCTCCAGCGATCACCATGAGATATCTGGGGATTGATGACAAAGAAGTTGCTGGTATTCTACTGCATGAGATTTAAAGGAATAGGTGTGGTGTTTGAAATGTAACGGAAAGGAAGAAATCCGACAGCCGGTGAGGATATGATGCTGGGATCGAGGAGGGTGGTTGGGTTTAAGTGCTCAGGGAAGTTGAGGGATAGGATGAATGGGGAGGGGTAAGTCCTGATTTGTGGTTGTAATCATTAGCAAAACCGATTGGAATCCGGGTCAAGGTCAATGGTAAGAAGTATAGATCGACGAATTGGATTGAGCAGGGGTGGCCAAATATTATATATTGGGGTAGAATAGACATTCAGGTTCATCTGGGGATCTTCATCGGAGTTGCATGTATGTAACACGTATCACAACATATTGATAATACTCATTATGCCAGATAATGGCAAGATGAACGAAACCGCTACGCGGCAGTCTAATTCTGCGCCTCTCGGCCATCCTTTACACCCCCAATTTTAAATCCAACCCTTTCCGATTTTCCCATCCGTTTTGATCATATAAG
>JAHIOG010000330.1 GCA_018895675.1 bacterium | reverse complement strand
CCATAAACTTTGTAATAAAATTTTTCGTTTTATCAGTAATATCAAGGTACTTATTAGAATCAATATTGAGTATTTTTTCTTTAGGTAAACTTGAGTACTTATTATTCTTTATATCTAAAAATGATCTGCTTATAAAAGATGTAATTACATCAATAATCCGTTTTCTGACTGTATCATTCTTTAGATAATTAATAGGTGGAACTGATATCTGAAAATTGAAATTAAACTCATCAAATAGATTGTTAATCCTTGTTTCAAGTGAACGACTATAAAAGTTGGTATAAATATATAAATCACTTTTAGGTATAGACCAATCATCAATAAAAATAGAAAATAATAGGTCTTCTTGACTCTTCTCACAATAGTCAACTATTGAATAAAAAATACATTCTTCGACTATAAAAGTACGTAAAATATGATTTAAACCCCTTTCACGAACATTTCGGAATTTTTCTCGCATAAGATTACTATAATCTTTAAATAATTTTATAACGTTTTGAAATTCAATGCCTGAAAGTTTAATTGAAGTAATAATTATTTGAATTGGAAGATTAGGCAAAATATTTAATATCTCATTAATTCTATTATTACTAATTAAGTTGTTTTTTAATGGTTTTTTATTTTGAAGACCAAACACTCGTCTGCATTTCTCAATAATATGTTTTTCATCAGAAAATTTATAGGTGACTGCAACTCCCAAGAAAAAATCTGTTTCTCGATTAACATTAAATGTTGGAGTTCCATGTTCATCAAATAAAATTATCATTTCTTTTGGTATACTATTTGAGTTCATATCAATTACTCAATATTGGCTAAAGATCAAGTGTGAGATACGAGGGTCAATCCGACAGCTGCCGGATGAAAAATGAACATCCCCGAAGCAAGCTTCGAGGATTTCTCTCGATTAACTAATGACCTTTTAAAAACATTTCCGGTGTGGTTATTTCAACATAATGAGATTTTGAAACTTCGGACATCTTATTAAAGTCACTCCAATTTTCATTAATTACAATATTGCAATTATTCATAATAGCATCAAGTAAAATTCCTCTATCATGTTGATTTATTTCACCTGGCAATTTTTTATTAAGTTCTTCTGCAATTTTATTTTCCTCTTCGTTGTTCCATAAACTTTCAATATTATCAAAATGGCCATCTATTTTATCAAAAGTTTCATCACCAAAATGATAATACTGAACTTCATATTCTTCAAGGAAAGATTTTTCTTTTTCGATTTTATTCTTTGATAAATTCTTGTTATCCCATCCAAATTCAAATTCTCGCATTGTTCGTTCACTAATACACTTAGTATAATTGAGAATATTGCACCTTTCTATGACCTTATTGGCAATTTTGAATCTAATTAAATTTTTATCATTTTTACCGGGCTGTACTCCGCTCAAAAAACTTGTTGCCAATCCGACAAGACTATACGATTCTTTCGAATTATATTCTTCCTGGGATTAATCGGATTCCCCGGAACAACCGGTTTTACCGCGCGATTCCTGCTATTCAAATCATTATTCCAATCATCAATTCCTGCGTGGATCACGATTCTGCTCATGTTAAATCTTCTACCAATTGTATTCTATTTTACATCGCTGATACTTAAATCAGTACGTCAAAACCCAGGTAACAAACGCACCCATTTAACGGTCAGTCAGGTTCTGATACCGTCTATTCCGGGAATTCTTTCAATCGGATTGGGAATATTTTGGGAACCTTTTTACCGCTTCATTAATGAATCCCTGGTGTTTTTTAAATTCTAACCCGCCGATGATATTGTTAATGGAGTTTCCCTTTAATTATTCCTGCTTAATGAACAAATATAGCTGTATTAGGAAACAAGAGTGATTTTACACTAATCCCCTTAACTTTTCAATCAGCAAACTTAAATCATGATTAAAAAGAAATGTCCCAATGTCAAAATAATAGTCCACACTCTTACTTAATTTAATATTATTGCCATCTTCAATAAACCATTGAAAAACCCGACACCCTTCATCTTTTACTGCTTCAACAAGAGGAATATAATCTTCATCGCCTGATACTAAAATGGCAACATCATAATTTTTTCTATGTGCATGAGTAAGCATTTCGGTTGCAAGCGCTATATCAACCTGTTTTGATCCTTTTTCTTTATCTTTTTTAAAAACTCTAGGTGCTTCGATTCCAAAATGTTTTAATTTTTGTTCAATCATTTCAATTTTATCACCGTCACCTTGAACAGACGTGTAATAATATTTCCTAATTATTTCACAGTTATACTTCTCCATGTTGAAATAATGAGACCAAACAAAAATATCTTTCTCATAATTAACATGTGTTGGAATTGATAGGTGCTTTTTATTTAGAGCGTGTCTATATCTAATAGCTAGATTTTCACCATCTACGAAAATCATAATTTTTAAATCCTTGTATGTCGTAGTTGATGGTATAAATAAATCCATTTCTATGCTTCTCCCTTGGGCTTATGTTTTGAGGAATTGTGCTAATTTTAAAACACATTTTCCCCTATTTCATCAATTAATTATCTCAGTATCAAACATTTTTTCATAATAGTATTAAGCT
>JAHIOG010000329.1 GCA_018895675.1 bacterium | reverse complement strand
TATAGATATTGATTTTGTTTTTCCTGAGCTTGATACTTCAGACTGGAAGATGTATAAGAATGAAAAATATGGTTTTGAATTTAAATATCCAAAGTTTTATGAAACAGATGATGAGTATAGAAAAGGAATTATTAATAGTGGTTTTGGTGATTTAAAAATTCAATGGGGCGTATTGAGAGGTAATTATACACCTTTTGCAATATCTGTATATCCAATAGAAAATAAGCAAAAAATATTTGAAAATTCTAAAATTAAATATATGAATTTTGGAGATTTTGAGGTAAATGGTGGCATTATTGCAAAGGCAACAAACCAATTTTCAGATGGATATGTCATTGAGGTTGGTGATTATTTATATTGCATACGAGGTATTTTTGATATTGATAAAGATTCCGAACAATATAGAGGGATATTAAACACATTAAAATTCAAATAAAATAAATAAAAGTACATTAAAAAATAAAATACGAAAGGAGGAAAATTAAGGATAGTTTTGTAGAAAAGTAAGCAACTAAAATATTAACCAAAAACCGAAGGAGTGATTGAAATGAAAAAATTAACAATTATTTTGAGTGCGATAATAATTTTATTTTGTTATCAATTCTTAACAGCACAGTGTCCCAATGAAGGCAGTATAATAGGGTGGCACAATGGTGTTCCTGCTAAATCCAATGGTGGAAACATAAATACTAAAGATTATCAATGCGCAGAATATATTACCCGTTTTTATCAGCAGTTTCTTGGACTTAAAAACCCAGATCCAGATAAATATGGTTGGGGCAATGCAGGAGATTTTTTTGTTAATTGTCAAAAAGCAGGTTTTTCAGGTTTTGAGCAGGGTGGGAAAATTCCACCGTTACCAAACGAGATACTCTGTTTTGGTTCGAATAGACAAGCTCCATTTGGTCATGTGGTAACCATTACGGAGACCAACATAAATGGTGGTTATATCAAAATTATTGATCAAAACAGAGATTGTGCTAATCCTTATGGGAAGTTATCATTAAAATTCCAAAATGGACGATACGAGATAGGTGAATTTATTGAACCACATCCTTATGGATTTCAAGTTCAAGGTTGGCTTGCCTTACCTTTTCTTTACCCAGCTGGAACAATGATTAAAACCGCAAGTAGCCCAAAAGTATTTGTAGTTTTGAATACAGGAAAAAAGATGTGGATTCCCAATGAGTCAGTTTTTCACTCGCATGGTTTGTCTTTTGCCAAAGTTATAGAAGTTACAGAACAGGAAATGCAAAGTTATGTAACTTATGGAAGGAGTACTTATTGGTCCGAACCATATTTGCACACTACATTTTTTAGAGCTTCAGGAGATTACTTGTTTAAATATGGCAGTCATATCTATCTGTATGATTATTCACAAGGTAGAAAAAGAAAAATTCCTACTTATGAGATAATGCAATCATGGGGGTATGATTGGTCAGATGTTCGTTCAAGTGGTAAATATTATGCTTCAACAGGAAGTGATCTCTGGTATCGTGATGGGACAGTAGTAAAAGCGCGAAATTCATCAACTGTATATGTTGTTGAAAACGGATATAAGAGAGCTTTTGAAACTTGGGAGCTTTTTGTTGCTATGGATTACAAAACAGAAAATATTGTTTTGTTACCTGATATTGATATTAACAATAATATTGGTTTTCGTGGCACAAGACAGATGATTAATTCTGTAAATATCTGGAAAACTATTACTAGTGGCACTTTTACTGGCAAAAATGGAAAAGGTGGAGGTGGAGAAATAAATCCTTCTTTACATACTTCTACTTCATCTCTAAACTTTGGTTCATCAACTACAACCAAGTCTTTCACTATCAAAAACACAGGTGGTGGTACATTGTCTGGAACAATATCAGATAATAGAAATTGGATTTTTGTTAGCCCAGCAAGTTTTAGTTTAACTCAAGGACAAAGCAGAACAATTACAACAACAATCAACAGATCCAATTTATCAACTGGCTCTCACACGGGAGTAGTTGCTGTTAATTCAAATAACGGAAACGCAAATATTAATATTTATGCTGTAAAAGATTCTCCACCACCAGACCCTACACCAACTCCACCACCACCAGATCCAGATCCCCCGCCTCCAGATCCAACACCAGATCCTGTGCCAACCACTAATACTGCAAAATTCACTAGCAGTAATAGAATATTAAAATTAACTGGTGAATTTTTTAATGACTACACAACATTAAAAATAGCTGGCGGAAATCTTGTCATAATTACTAAAACAATTTCTAATGGTTTTGAAATGAAAGTT
>JAHIOG010000328.1 GCA_018895675.1 bacterium | reverse complement strand
TTCATTAACCCAAAACCCGATTGGAATTTTATCCGGGGCAATCGATTATACCTATCAAATCGCCGAAGGCAACGCTTCGGATCCTAATGCCGTTTTCTACGACCAACAATCGGATCCGCCGCGGGCTAGCGAGATTCAGACGGTTCCATTGGACTGGGACCAGACGCATACTCTAAATATATCAGTAAGCCTGAGCCAGAAGAATTGGGGTACCGGAATCATCGCCAGTTTCGGTAGCGGTCTGCCTTATACTCCTGAATATCAAAATCAGAGAACATCTTTTGAAAATTCCGAACGTAAGCCTTATACCTTTAATGTGGATTTGAACGCAAAATATAATTTCCAGCTGATAAAGATTCGGTTTTCGCTCTATGCTCAGGTCAAGAACCTGTTTGACCGGAAGAATGCAACCCAGGTTTTCGCCGATACCGGCGATCCGGCAACTTCGCTGATCCCGACTTATGTTCCCGAACAGCCGATCCATCGCTTGAACGATTTCCTGACCCGGCCGGATTACTACATGCCGCCCCGGCAAGTTATCGTTGGAATAAAGGTAAATATATGATGAAAAGAAGCACATTCTACCTTGGTCTATGCATTTCATTTGTTTTTTCCACTGCAATCGCACAGAATAATATCAATGACCTGCATGGCGACCGGAAGTTTCGCAAGCAGGGCTTACACAACGGCAACCTGGTTGAGACACTGTTTTGGAATTTTGGAGAAGTGGCCTGGTGGGGCAAGGAGCCTTCCGGTGTCTGGCCCAGAGGAAGCAAACATTCTTATATGGATGGTATTTATCCGATTGTTGCAGCCGAAGTCAATCTTTCAAACGGCGATACGATCCACATCGTCGAAGGCGGTTACCGGGAGCATTATGAATCCGGTCCGACGGGAATTGAATTTGGCTGGCAGCCTTTACCCGGTTTTTCAAACCCAGATCAGGATTACATTGCCATGAGTGATGATCCCAACACCTGGCCGGAATACTGGCCCGATCAGCCCGCAAGCTGGCACAATGTCTGGAACGGCTACTTCGGCAAACGGACAAATGCCGACCAGGAAAGTTATTTCGTGATGGATGATTACCAGGACCACGGCCGTGATTTTCATGGGCTTTTCTATTGTGATAAAAACGATAGCTCACGCGGCGGTCTGGGAATGCGCATGGCAGTTCGGGGATTTCAATGGTCAAACGTTCTGGCTGAGGACATCATCTTCTGGCATTATGACATTACCAACGTTAGTACGACCCACTATAACAAAGCGGTGTTTGGTATGTATGCTGACGCCGGTGTTGGCGGTCAGAATGACTCAAATGATGATAATGCTTTTTACAATCTGGACCTTGATTTGGCTTATACCTGGGATTCCAACGGCTTGGGTGACGGCAACTGGAAAACCGGTTATTGTGGCTACGCCTTTCTGGAAAGTCCGGGTAATCCATTTGACGGCATCGATAACGATGGTGACGGCGCCCAGGGACCGGGACCGGTCTTATCGGGCGTTGATTTTCAGCCCCGGATTCTGGCTGGCGATCTGGTAGTCATCGATTACAGCAATATGGCGCCGGAAAACAATTGGGGCCGACGGGTGGTGTCATTTGAATCCGGCGGCAGTGATACTTTTTACCGTTTTAAAGGTGATAGCCTGTTTGTAAAAATTGGCGAATTCGAGCAATTATATCTTCGCAATGCCACCGTCAGCGAGAAACCTTTTAATGGAATTGATGACAACCTTGACGGGCTTATTGATGAAAATGAAAATGTCCATAACGGTTTGAAATATCGTGACTGGATTGCAGGCACAGGATTTGATAATTATCTGATCGATGAGAGCCGGTCCGACGGTATCGATAACGATGGTGACTGGGACCCCGATCTGCACGATCTCGGCGCTGATGGCGTCGCCGGAACCGGGGACATGGGTGAAGGTGATGGCAAACAAACTTTTGGAGAGCCGAATTTTGATAAAACCGATAAGGATGAATCCGACCAGATCGGACTGACGGCTTTTGATTCGTTTTATATTGGGCAGGGCGTGGAATTCCAATATGACGAAGTAATCTGGGAACGGATTGCCAATTACCATTTTGATACCGGCAGCCAGAACGGCAATATTGCCTTTATGTTTGGTTCGGGCCCATTTATCATGCCACCGCAGCATACGGAACGCTTCTCCCTGGCATTGGTTTTTGGCGAAACTCTGGATGAATTGAAGCGCAATAAAGCGGTTGTTCAGGATATTTACAATGCCAATTACAATTTTGCCAGGCCGCCGATCAAACCCAAATTGACCGTGGTTCCGGGGGATGGTAAAGTGACATTATACTGGGATGACGCGGCGGAAAGTTCCTACGATGAATTTGCCGATCCAGCTACCGGCGGATACGATTTCGAAGGTTACCGAATCTACCGCTCCAGCGAGGAAGCCTTTACCGATACTTATGTCATTACCAATAGTTATGGCGAGGCGACCTTTTATGAACCGATTGCTCATTTTGACTTACAGGACAGCGTGAAAGGGTTTTTCGATGTGGATGTTGACGGTGTCAAATTTTATCTCGGCAGCGATAAGGGTTTGCAGCATTCCTATGTAGATACCGACGTGATCAACGGGAAAACCTATTATTATGCTGTGGTTTCCTACGATCAGGGATGGGCGGAAAAGTTCATTCTTCCCTCTGAATGTACCAAGACAATTTTCAAGAATATATACGGCGATGTTACCACCGATTTAAATACCGCCGTTGTCATTCCCGACGCCCCTGCTGCCGGATATCTGCCGCCGGAAACGGCTGACGGCATTGTCAAACGCAGTGGTTGGGGCAGCGGCGATATATTACTGGATTTTATTGATCCACGGCTGGTGACCGATGCTGAATATTTAATTTCTTTCGACGATACGACCCACAAGGATACGTTGGTTTACTCTCTATTTGAACTAACGACTAATTACGACACTATACCGGTTTTCAAAGAATCATCGGCATTGAAGGGTGAAGATACCAATCCAATGTTTAACGGCATGCGTATCCGGGTTAAGAATGATGGTGTGGCCTATAATGACACCTTTTCGGTCTGGAAGCCAGGCGCCAAATCAAACCTGGTTTACTATGCCGAAATGCGGGATTACTGGTTGGACAAACTGGATAAACGGATCGAAGATTTTCCAACCCTCTATGAAATTCGTTTTGGTGTTATCGATAGTTCATTTCTAAAACAATCATTTAAGCATGAAACCAATTTTCAGGTCTGGGATGTCATCGCCAATAAGAAAGTCAGATGCTATCTCAAGGAACCCGAAGATCGGTTGGATAGCCTGCTGACCGACGGCGATTATATCCAACTATACCTGAAAGACGGTCGGATTTTCCGGGAAACCTGGAAAATTAATTTCATTTCACCCGAGGGAGCCGATCCCATTCAACCGGGCTTGGGTGATACGGCGATAATCGCCATCGATTTGCCTTTCCGCAGCGGTGATGTCTTTACATTTAAGACCTTCGGGGCGCAAGATGATCCGGATAAGGCTAAAGAAAATATAGACCAAATCGCGGTAGTTCCGAATCCCTACGTGGCGGCGGCGTCCTGGGAACCGAGCCGGATGCTTGCCTCGGGACGCGGCGAACGGCGCATTAATTTTATCCATCTGCCAAGTTCATGTTCGATCCGGATCTACACTATGAGTGGTGATCATGTTCAGACGCTCCGACACGAAAGTTCCGCCGATGATGGTAGTGAACCCTGGAACCTGACGACTAAAGACGGCCTGGATTTAGCCGCAGGGGTGTATTTTTACCATGTTGATGCCGGTAACGCCGGAGAGTTTACCGGTAAGTTTGCGGTTATTAAATAGGAACAGGCATGAATAGCAAAACTTATAAAATGATCCATATCTCAGCCATATTACTGGTGATGATTTTAATAACCATTCCGGTGGCTGCCGGAATTTCCAAAGTTGGGACGACATCGGCACAGTTTCTCAAGATCGGAATAGGCGCCCGCAGTATGGGAATGGGGGGCGCTGGTGTCGCGTCCGTCAATGATGCGTCGGCTCTTTACTGGAATCCCTCGGTTATCGCCGGTTTCCGGTCCACTAAAGTACTGGCTGCATATACGGACTGGTTTCTGGATACGGAAGTAGCTTTTACCGGGCTTGCCATGCCACTGGGGAAATTCGGAACTTTGGGGTTCACGTTTAATTCCCTTTCAATGGGTAAGATGGATGTACGAACCGTGGAACGACCCGACGGCACCGGCGAGCAGTTCACTGCCGGCGATCTGGCGGTGGGGATTGCCTACGCTAAGCAGTTAACCAATTATTTCAGTATAGGCTTCCATGGAAAATATATAAGTCAGAACATCTGGCACTGTAAAGCCGCCAGTTTTGCCATTGATTTCGGGAGTCATTACCGGACTGATGATAACCGTTTGCTGATCGGTGCTTCGATTTCCAATTTTGGTGATAAAATGCAATATACTGGTAAGGATTTGCGGATTTATCATGATCAGAATCCCGATGAATTCGGTGATAATGAATACCTGCCGGCCTATTATGAAACCAGCAGCTGGGACCTGCCGCTCATTTTTCGAATTGGTGTTGCTTTGAATCTGCCGGAATTTCCCATCGGCGATTTAGTGGCTGAGATCGATGCTATTCATCCCAACGACAATAACGAACAGGTAAATCTCGGACTTGAGTGGGGATTGAATCGCATGCTCTTCTTAAGGACCGGTTACCAGGCGTTGTTTCAGCAAAACGCCGAGCAAGGACTTACCTTGGGCGCCGGTCTCCGATACAAATTAATAAACTCTTACTTGATCATGAATTACGGTTATGCCGATTTTGGTCGATTGCAGGCCGTGCAGCGTGTAGATATTGAAATTGAATTTTAAGAAGGTGATTTTCAGAAAATATGAAGAAGTTTGAAACGAAATACGGTTATTTTTCAGAAGATGGAAACGAGTATGTCATCAAAACCCCAAGGACTCCGAAACCATGGATAAATGTCATTTCGAACAGCCGCTATGGTCTGACGATTTCCCAGACCGGCGGCGGTTTCAGCTGGCTGGATCATTCGGAATTCAACCGTCTGAATTGCTGGCACCAGGATTTGGTGCAAGATAACTGGGGCAAATATCTTTACTTTAAAGATGAAGACAGCGGTGAGGTCTGGAATCCGGCCTGGCTGCCGACCCGCACTGAATTAGATGAATATCAATGTATCCACGGTTTTGGGTACACGCGGTTTATTTCGGAATATAAAGAGATCTGTTCGATCCTGACCATTTTTGTGACCATGGATGATCCGCTGGAAATCTGGGATATCCGGATCGAGGATAAATCAGGCAAAGATCGAAACATCTCGATTTATACGTATTTCGAGTGGCGCCTGGGTTCCAGTAACGATCATCATCGTGAATTTCACAAAACGTTTATCCATACCCGGATGGACCAAACACGCAACGCGGCTTTGGCGGAGAAACGCATTTGGGACATCGCCATTGGAGATCGGGGACACTGGAATACAAAATACCCGTATATAGGGTTTCTAACCGCCAGCGAACCTATTGCCGATTATGAATTTGATAAAGACTCATTTATTGGCCAATTCGGAACACCTCAATCTCCTGCTGTTATTAATGGTTGTACAATGCAACAGAGGGAAGGGACCTTTTACGATGCCGTTGCCGGGACCAAAATCAATCTGGAAATAAAGGCTAATCAATCCCTGCGCTTTCATTACTTGCTTGGACTGGCTCAAGATCTTTCGGAACTTGATGTCATGCAGGCGAAATACAGGGATGCTGCATCTGTAGATGGCGCGTTGAAAAATGTGCAGGAGTATTGGAAGCAAGTTCTCAGCACGACGGAAGTGGAAACGCCCGACGAGTCACTCAACCTTTTAGTGAACAAGTGGCTGAAATACCAGACCATCGCCGGACGGCTTTGGGCGCGGACGGCCTATTATCAACAGAGCGGAGCGTATGGCTTCCGCGATCAACTGCAGGACAGTCAGATTTTTTTATCCATCGATCCAAGACAGACAGAACAACAGATCCGGCTGCATGCTGAGCATCAATTCAAGGATGGTCATGTCCTGCACTGGTGGCATCCGATTACCGAAACGGGGTTAGATTCCAATTTTTCCGACGATTTTTTATGGCTGCCCTTTGTGACACTGAGTTATCTCGTAGAGACAGACGACCTCGATTTTCTGTTGCAAAATGTAAAATACTATGATGATTCAAAGGGCGGTACGATATTGGAGCATTGTACACAGGCAATTGATTATGCATTAAAACGAATGAGTACAAGAGGATTGCCATTGATCGGCAGCGGCGACTGGAATGACGGCCTAAACGCCATCGGCATTGAGATGAAGGGCGAGTCCTTCTGGATTGTCCATTTTCTAAACTATATTTTAACCCGCTTTGCTGATGTATTGGAACGAATGTCGGATGATCTGAAAGCAAAACAGTATCGCGTCGAAGCTGCCCGGCTCCGGAAAAAGTTGCTGGAATTTGGCTGGGACGGCAAGTGGTTTATTCGGGCTACCAAAGATAACGGTGAAATCATCGGCAGTCACGCAAACCGGGAAGGGCAAATTTTTCTGAATACCCAGACCTGGAGTGTCATCGCCGATAGTGCACCGTCGGGATATCAACAGAAAGCGATGAAAGAAGTTGAGAGCCGACTGATGAGAGATAACGGACCGCTGTTGCTCTATCCCGGCTACAGTGCACCGGATAAATATATCGGCTATCTTTCCCGCTATGCTGCCGGTGTCCGGGAAAACGGCGGTGTTTATACTCACGCGGCAACCTGGGCAATCTGGGCGTTTGCTAAATTAAATCAAAATGAACTGGCCTTTGACACATTTGTGGGAATCAATCCGATTATTAATGGTCAGGACCCAGATCGCTATAAAGCAGAACCTTATGTGACTCCCGGCAATATCGATGGTCCTGATTCGCCAAATTATGGACGGGGAGGTTGGACCTGGTACACCGGGTCGGCGGCCTGGCTGCAGAAATGCACGCTAGAATGGATTCTCGGTATTCGACCTGTTCGGGAAGGACTCATGATTGACCCGCATATTCCCGTAGAATGGAAATCCTATACTGTAAAACGGCTTTTCAGAGATACGACCTATGAAATCGTCATAAAAAATGAATCCGGAAAGGCTGGTGAAACAAAGCACCTGATCGTCGACAGCAAGGAAATTTCCGGTAATATTATTCCACCGGTAGATCGTGAAATTTGCCGGGTGGAAGTTATTCTTTGATCGGGAAGATTACAACCATGGGGAATTCCAGAGCCAGGAGCATCCTTTTCGGAATGCTGATCCTGATTTCGACGGTGATAATCGGCTGTAATTCTACCTTATCGCGAAAGAAATTCACATCACAGGATTTAAAAGGGTTTCCGACCCAAATTCATAAAGAATCGCCCGATTCTTCGGAACCTGAAGAATTCCTGCGGGCGATTGCCGGTGACACCTGGAAATATTTCCGGGATGCCGTTGATCAAAAAAGCGGGCTTGTCGTTGATAAAGTCTGGCTTAAACCCGATGAAGTAGCCGATTATACCTCTATAACCAATATTGGTTTACAAATGCTTTCGACAATCTCAGCCATGGATTTCGGATTTATTGATCCCATTACAGCTGAAGATAATATCCGTCACGTTTTAACAAGTCTGAAGCGTCTTCCTAAATATAACGGCTTTTTATACAATTGGTATGATCTGAAATCATTGAAAGAATCACGCCGCTATATATCAACCGTAGATGCCGGATGGCTCTACAGTTCCCTGGGAATTGTCGCAGTGACCTTTCCCGATTTGGCCCAAACCTGCAATATAATGATCGACCAGGCGGATTTTAGCTGGCTGTACGATGATTCTTTGCATCATTTTTACCTGGGATACGATGCTGAACAGGAATGTTATTCGCCCTATCATTACGGGTTGCTTTGTTCGGAAAGCCGGATATGTTTGTATTGGGGTATGATTCAGGGCAAAATTCAGCCGAAGTTTTGGTATTACCAGGAACGAACTTTGCCTGTAAATTACGAGCAGGAACAGAAACCTCAAGGAAACTGGAAAGAGCAATCCGGAATTCGCTATTTTAACGGTTATTATCAATATAAAGATTTAAAGATCGTTCCATCCTGGGGTGGCGCTCTATTTGAATTTCTCATGCCGGGACTGCTGATCAATGAAAGGGAATTAGCGCCTTTAGGAATTGGCGAAAACAATCGACGAGCCGTCGAAGCGCATATCGATTTTGCCCTGAATGAAATAGGTTACCCGGTCTGGGGTATGTCGCCATCATCAATTCCAACTGGCGGGTATGGGGAATTTGGTGTCCCGGATATCGGGGCGAAAGTAGATGGATATTTGCCTTTGGTTGTTTCTCCCCACGCATCAATTTTAGCGGTGTCCTATAATCCACAATCGGTAGTTCAGAATCTGAAAACAATGTTAGCAAAATTTCCGATATATGGTGAATATGGATTTTATGATTCACTTGATCCTAAAACCGACGAGATAGGAAGGGCTTACTTGGCGCTGAACCAGGGCATGATTATGGTTACCCTAAATAATCATTTAAATGACAATAAAATGGCAAGACGTTTCGAGCGCCTGACCGGTTTTGAGAAAATTAAAAATCTTTTAACTGAAGATGAATTTTACAGATAACCTTAAATTCGGGGGAAAAGCCATGAAGAAGCTACTCATAATGACGATACTTTTATCATTATTTACGATACTATGGGCGCAGACCAACGATTTTATATTTTTCGATGAAAGTCCATCTAACGATTCTTATGATCCCAGCTGGGGGTATGTAAATGCACCGAGTCAACTGGAACGGTATAAGGATGGTGAAAAGTTTCCCGTTTCTACGGATTACTATTTTCAGGGGCAAAACAGTCTGAAATTAAGCTGGACGTCCAATAGCGGCGGTGACTGGGGTATTGCGGTCGCCGGAATTGGCTGGCCGGGGAGAGATATTAATCAGAAGGACACGCTCTCTTTTTATGTTTATTCCGATACCCTGATTGCCTCGGTGAATTTGCCGCTGCTGTATTTGGAAGATTTATCCAATCAGAAGACTGACAAAATCAAGATGTCGGACTATATCGGGGATATTCCGGCTAATGAGTGGTATAATGTTCTTATTCCGCTGCAACCGTTTAAGGATAACTTTGGCAACGCTGACCTGACCCGAATTAAAACGATATTTTACGGACAGGATGTGGCTGACGCCGAAGCGCATACAATGTACCTGGATGAAATTCGTATGGTTTCCGGACAAAGTTCAGACACGACTCCGCCGGCTATCCCTGAAAATGTAGCTGCATCGGGCTATGAAAAACATGTCGTGATCGAATGGGACCCGGTGGGCGATGAAGACTTAGGCGGTTATAATATTTACCGGGCGGCGCCGGGCGGTGCTTTCCAGAAAATCGGGGCAGCGACGAAGGATTTGGCAGTGTACTCCGATTATCATGGTCTCGTCGATCGCAGCTACAATTATAAAGTCATGGCTGTTGATATGAGTTATAATGAATCCGGTCAGTCGGAACAAGTGTCAGCTACAACCGCCGCACTGGATGATGAAGGCTTACTGGATATGGTTCAGGAAAGCACTTTTCGTTTTTTCTGGAACTATGCTCACCCGGTTTCCGGTTTATCGCGGGAACGCTATCCCGGTGATCCAGAAACAGTGACTTCCGGTGGCTCTGGCATGGGCATGATGACAATCCCAGTTGCCATTGAACGGGGGTTTATCACCCGTGAGGAAGGCGCCGCTCATGTTTTAAAAATGCTGACTTTCCTGAAAGGTGCTGACCGTTTTCACGGTGCCTGGTCGCACTGGCTAAACGGTTCAACTGGAGCGGCAATTCCTTTTAGCCCGAAAGATGACGGCGGGGATATTGTAGAAACGGCTTATGTCGCAGAAGGATTGTTAACGGTCCGCCAGTATTTTAATTTGGACAATAGCGATGAAACCCAAATTCGAGCAGTGGCAACCGAACTCTGGGAATCCATCGAATGGGATTGGTACCGCCGCACGACAACCAGTAATATGGTATATTGGCACTGGTCGCCAAATTACGGCTGGGAAATGAACATGCCGATATATGGGTTCAACGAGTGCATGATTGTATATTTATTGGCGATAGCATCTCCCACACATCCGGTTCCAGCCAGCTTGTACGAGGATGGTTGGGCTGGTCAGCCCTATTACGAAAACGGTAAAAGTTTTTATGGAATTCCGCAATACGTGGGCTGGGATCGGGGTGGTCCGTTGTTTTTTACGCACTATTCTTTTCTTGGATTTGACCCTCGAGGGATCAAGGATAGTCATACCAATTATTACATAAATAATCGTAATATCAGCCTGATCAACCGAGCCTGGTGCATTGATAATCCGGGGAGTTACACAGGGTACAGCGAAGATTGTTGGGGATTGACCGCCAGCGATGATCCATTTGTTGGATATATGGCTCATGAACCCACTTCTGATCGTGATAATGGTACAATTACACCGACCGCGGCGCTTTCGGCATTTCCCTATACGCCGACTGAATCCATGCAGGTACTAAAGCATTTTTACCGGGTATTGGGTGAAGATATAGTTGGACCATTGGGATTCAAGGATGCATTCAATCAATCCCAGGATTGGGTTGCCGGATCATATATCGCTATCGATCAGGGACCGATTGTTGTTATGATCGAAAACTATCGTAGCGGACTGCTCTGGGAAAATTTTATGGCCAATCCCGAAATCCAGTCCATGCTTGATGCCATCGGTTTTGTCACCGATACCACGACGGCTATTTCTCCCGAGACTGACGTTCTCCCGAAGCAATTTACACTCTGTGGTAATTATCCGAATCCCTTTAATCCCGGGACAAAAATCCGGTTTGAAGTGCCAAAGCAGCAAAAAGTGGAGGCGTTTATCTATAATCTCAATGGCCAGCTGGTCAAGAATCTGCAGATAGAAACTCCGACGGTTGGAAACTATGAAATCTACTGGAATGGTCGGGATGAAATGGGTAATTTATGCGCCAGTGGTATTTATCTGTACAGAATCGGGTACGGAGATCATTTTCAGTCAGGTAAGATGTTGTTGACCAAATAAGTACGATGAGTGGCTATTGAAACATCTTTTTCTAATGAAATCAAGAAAGCAGCGGAGCATTTTGGGCAGCAGAATTCAATTTCTACTGCTCGCTTTTGGAATTCTTTTGCTCGGATG